>NZ_JBLFFK010000013.1:0-173982 GCF_051400715.1 Neorhizobium descurainiae | reverse complement strand
TTCATGGCCGTGTCCGCAGGCTCAAAAGCACGACCCATCCGAGGACGCGCCATCATACATGTCCCGATAGCGGTTTCCGGGAGTGAGAAACAGTCCGCGACAGCGCGGCGAAATCGGCAAACATCCACGGATCAAAGCGAGTCCTTGACACCCTCTTCGCCAGAGAACCAGGCACTTCCGATAGCGAAGTGCTTCAAGCCGGCCAGCCGTATGCGGCACGACCGGTGACAAACCAGCGGAGATCCACGAACCGTAGCTCGGTATAGGAGTGGCGTCCGTCCCTGACCCAACTGGAATTGCCTGCCTTGAGCATTTAGGCTACCGGAGGAGGGGTGGCGCTTTCACGTTTCCCTGGGCAAAACTCGCCCTATTGGCACTGTCGAGTTGAAGACCTTCCGCAAATCGCCGCGGGGGGAGGTCAAAAATAACGGCGCGGGAACTTGCCGGTCTTCGAACCGTTTATGCACGTTCGAGAAGAAGATGGCAGGAGATCCGCGGGAGTGCAGAATCCGAGCAGCACCTGGTATGAAGAGGCGGTCATCTACAGCATCGATGTCGAAAAGTTCGCCGATGGAAACGGCGACGGCATCGGCGACTTCATCGGGCTGACGGAGAAGCTGACCTATCTTTCCGAGCTTGGCATCACCTGCATCTGGCTCCTGCCGTTCTATCGCAGCCCCGACCGCGATAACGGCTATGATGTCAGCGACTTCTATTCCGTCAATCCGAAGGTCGGAACGCTCGACGATTTCCTGGCGTTTTTGCACAGCGCCGGAGAACATGGTATCCGCGTCGTGATCGATCTGGTGGTCAATCATACATCCGACCAGCATCCCTGGTTCCAGGCTGCGCGGCGGGACGACGAGACCCGCTATCGCGATTACTATGTCTGGAGCGCCGATCCCCCGCCGGTTGCGGCAGGAGCCAAATCGATCTTTCCCGGCGAAGTGAACAGTCTCTGGACTTATGACGAGGTCGCCCGTGCTTATTATTTCCATCACTTCTACGACTTTCAGCCGGAGCTGAATGCTGCAAATCCTCAGGTGCGCGAGGAAATCCTGCGGATCGTTGACTATTGGATTGCCTTCGGCGTCAGTGGCTTCCGGCTCGACGCAGCCCCCCTCATCATCGCGGACAAGGGGCTCGAACATGCCAATCCTCGCGATCCGCATGGCATTCTCAGGCAGATCGGAGCCTATCTGCAGAGCCGCCGGCCGGGCGGGGTGCTTCTTGGAGAAGTCAATCTTCCACCGGAAGCGTCCGACGCGTTCTTCGGCGAGGGTGACCAGCTCCAGCTTCTGCTCAACTTCATGCTCGCCTGCTATCTTTTCGCCGGCTTCGCCCGGGAGGAAGCTGCGGCAATCAACCAGGGACTGAGCCTTCTTCCGGAACCCCCGCCGGGCTGCGGCTGGGTCAATTTCCTGCGCAATCTCGACGAACTCGATTTCTCCCGAGTGCCGCCGGATTTGAAGCAGGCGGCGTTTGACGCCTTCGCTCCGAAGAAGGAAATGCAGGTCTTTGGACGGGGCATCCGGCGCCGCATCGCACCTATGCTGAACGGAGACCAGCGGCGGATCGAGCTTGCCTTCAGCATCGTCTTTTCGCTGAAGGGGCCGCCCCTCATCGTCTACGGAGATGAGATCGGCATCGGCGAAGATCTTTCCCAGCCTGGACGCAATGCCGTTCGGGTGCCGATGCAATGGTCGGCTGAGAAGAATGGTGGGTTCTCAAAGGCGAATGCAGGAACGCTGAGCCAACCGGCCGTAGCCGAAGGTCCTTTCTCCTACAGGAAAGTGAATGTCGCCGATCAGCAGAAAGACCCCGGTTCCCTGTTGAACAGGATCAAACGGTTCATCAGCCTTCGCCGAAGCCAGCCGATTTTCACGAAAGGGCGGCCGGTGAGGCTCAGCGCGGCCGATCCCGCAGTTCTGGTGCATGGTTTCGAAGACGCGGGTGCCCTGCTGTTGCTCGTCCACAATCTGGCCGGCCGGCGGATCGAGACCGAGATCCACTTCGGCGGCATGCGGCCCAGGCGTTTTCGCGACCTGATGAACGAGGTCGAATTCGAGGTCGCGGAAAATCCGGGCCTGAAACTCGAGCCCTATTCCTATCGCTGGCTGATTTCCGAAGGGAACGGAGGATGACGCTCATCGGCTATCACGCCTCCCACGAACAGTTTTCGCCGGGTGAACTCCTCGGCTATGTGCAGGCTGCCGAGGCGGCAGGTTTTGCGGCGGTGATGTCTTCCGACCACCTGACGCCATGGAGCGAACGGCAGGGCCAGTCGGGTTTCGCCTGGGCCTGGCTCGGGGCGGCGCTGCAGGCGACGCAGGTCATTCCATTCGGCATCATCACAGTTCCCCTGGGCTGGCGCTATCATCCGGTCGTCACGGCGCAGGCGGCCGCGACGGTTGCCGAGATGTTTCCGGGGCGGTTTCCATGGATGGCCGTCGGCAGCGGCCAGGCCATGAACGAGCATGTGGTGGGCGAACGCTGGCCATCGAAGCGGGAGCGGAACGAACGGCTGCAGGCGGCGGCCGGGATTATCCGCGATCTTTGGTCGGGAAAATTGGTGAGCCGCGAGGGCCCGATCAGAGTGGACGAGGCGCGCATTCATACTCTACCCAGGGAACTGCCCCGCCTCGTCGCCGGCGCCCTGTCGCCCGAGACGGCGGAATGGGCGGGAAGCTGGGCCGACGCGCTGATCACAATCAACCAGCCGCAGGAGAGCCTCCGGAAGATCGTCGACGCTTTCAGGCGTGGCGGCGGAGAGGGCAAGCCGCTCTATCTGCAGGTGCATCTGTCCTATGCCCGTTCGGACGACGAGGCTCGCGCGAATGCCTTCGACCAGTGGCGGAGCAACGCGACGACCGCGGCGGTCTCGGAAACGCTCCGTCTGCCGGAGGAGTTCGATCAGGCTTGCGCCAAGGTGCGGCCGGACGACATGGATCAGCATGTGCGCATTTCGGCCGATCCGCGTCGGCACATGGAGTGGCTGCAAGCCGATGCGGCCATGGGTTTCGAGCAGATCTACGTCCACAATGTCGGGCGCAATCAGCGGGAATTCATAGATGCCTTCGGGCGAGAGATCTTGCCCCGGCTGAAGAACGAGGAGCGCGAAAATCCGAAATAACCGCTCGGGAACTCTTCTTCCTCCTCGCTGTTCGAGGGGGCAGCTCGCGCCGGACCATTGAAAACGAGCTAAAGCGTAAGGGATCGACCGACAAGAAATCCGGCAACTCGGGCG
Source organism: Neorhizobium descurainiae (assembly GCF_051400715.1). Classification (NCBI taxonomy): domain Bacteria; kingdom Pseudomonadati; phylum Pseudomonadota; class Alphaproteobacteria; order Hyphomicrobiales; family Rhizobiaceae; genus Neorhizobium; species Neorhizobium descurainiae. The sequence continues at coordinate 170,735 of NZ_JBLFFK010000013.1, read as the reverse complement.
AAAATTGAAACAGAAGGGGGCTGGGCCGGCCGCGTTCGGCCTGCCGCCTCCGCCGTCGGGATCAGCAAGCTCAGCTCACGGAGGATTTCCTATGACGCATATCGATCCCAAGATGAAGGAATGTATCGACAATTGCCTTACCTGCTATTCCGTCTGTCTCTCGACGGCGATGAACCATTGCCTTGAAATGGGTGGCAAGCATACGGAGCCTGCGCATTTTAGGCTGATGATGGCTTGCGCCGAAATCTGCCGGACGGCAGCACATTTCATGTTGATCGGTACGCAGCACCACAAGCACACGTGCGGCGAATGCGCTGAAATCTGTGAAGAGTGCGCGGCGGATTGCCGGCGGGTCGGCGACATGGACGAGTGTGTCGAGGCCTGCCGTAAGTGTGCCGAAAGCTGCCGCCGTATGGCTGCATAAGAACCGCTTGATCGACCGCAGGCAAGGAAACCGGAATACGGTGCTTGACGCTGTTAATTCTCTGGCTGCCGATTCGCTGCGGGCCTCTTCTTCAGTCTACCGGGGCGGGGGACTCACCGCTTCCTGCATGCTAAGTTGATGATGATCGATGAACGCAAAGACCATCCCGGCCGTTTGCCATCCTTCAAGAGGATCGCATGACGGACCCGACAATGCGATATGCTGTGCGCGAGGAAATGGATCGGAGTTGGACCGTCTATGACGTCTTCACAGGCTTGCCTGCCAAACCATCGACGTGGTTTCTCGTAGACCTGTCCGAGAGGCAGGCAGAAATGTACTGTACCATTGTCAATGCAAAAGATGCCGCTCGCCGCCGGGAACGCGATTGAACTGGCATCGGTAGGGGAATGAAAGTTCCGGACGTCGGTGAATTGCCGCCATCCTACCAGCATCGGCTTCTGCCAGAAGGCACCCGCAATACTGTTGGCATCGCGGCACCGGTCATTCACCGCGATTAAGTCTCAGGTTGTCGCGGCAACGATCGAGGGTCGCCTGTAGCACGTCCACCCCAAGCTTAAGTCCTTCGACCTCGGCTTCGATGGGAATGCCCTCGGAAATGGTGTTCTTGGCCTCCAGGAGGAGTTCTCTTTCAAGCTCATCGAACCAGGCCGGTCCTTCCTCCGCCCGCGTGGCGGCGAGTTTTTCGATCACCGTCTGCAGTGCCGGCCCAAGCATTGTCACTACGGCGCTCAAGTTCAGGACCGTGAACTCCCCCGATGTCGGAGCTACGTTTCTATCGGTCATTCTTTCCTCCTTTTGACAGTCGGCTCTCGAGGTGCAAATCAGTCAATGAAGTCGAAAGATTGTGGTTCCGAACCTGCAGGCATAGATTCACGTACCATGGCAGCCAACCTGCCACACGGCGAACTGGGCTCGACGGAGTGCCCGAGAAGCTTTGACGCCGCATGAAAATGGTCGTCTGCTTCTACTTCAAGGGCGGTTCCGGCAGGCACACCGGGGCGATCGATGTCGTCGAGATATGTTTGAACCAGATATGTCGCCATTCGTCACGCCTCGAGTTCGCATTCCGGTGCTGAAGGCTTGCTTAGCCGGCCGCCTTCGCGTCGACGGTCTTCGACTGACAGCCTATCCACGGATAGGCTGGGGGGTGCCACTTGCGATCCAAGCGGATCGATACGCTATGGCACGGCGCATTGTATGCCCTCTGGTCGGGCAACGCAAAAGGGCGCAGACGCGCCCCTTCTCGGATCATTCAGCTGTCCGCGGCAACTTGCGGATCGCCTGGATCGGCTCCTGCCGCTACTTTCTGCGCCCCTTGTCCGTCTTGGTCTTGGTAGACGACGACGTCTTCGCGTCGTAACCCTGACCGTGGTTCGTGCCGCCAAGATGGCCGCCACCGCTGGTATTCGCAACTTGGCGCTGGGCCTTTTTCAGCTGCTGCTCAGCATTACTCTTTTTCATGAAAACTCTTTTATGTGAGAAAAAATAAAGGCCGGGCGAGAACCCGACCTTCTCAATCGCTTCGACAATCCCTGCCGGTACATCCGTGGTCAAAGACGGGAAGCGATTATGGGCTTATACGACCTGCAGGTTTTCTGCGGCGCTCTTGCCCGAGCGCTTGTCCTCGACAAGATCATAGCTGACCTTCTGGCCTTCGCTAAGATACGTCATGCCCGAGCGCTCGACCGCGGAGATGTGGACGAACACGTCCTTCGAGCCGTCGGAGGGCTGGATGAAGCCGAAGCCTTTCGCAGTGTTGAAGAATTTTACGATACCATTGTTCATGACGATCATCCTTTCAATCGTTATGCCAGCCGCGCGGCAACGTGCCGGCGACAATAGATCGATTTTGAAAGGAAAGATCAGCTCGTGCGCAAATGCGCAAAAACGAAGCTCGACAAGCAATCTCGATGCGAGAGCATTAGGTTGCAAGTGTGTTCATAGAAAGGCGCGCACGTTGAATAGCGTCAGCGCCGTTAAAAGGAGGGGATGTGTAGCTGCCCAGGCTTCATCACGCTATCCGCCTCCCATTGCCTTTGTCAGGGCAAGAGTGCATGCTGCAAACGTCGGCAGCCATTTAAAGGGCGCTGCTGCTTCAGGGGTTCTCATACCCTGGCCCCAATGAAAGGAGGACGCCATGTCTTCCATCCTTCACCCAAAAAGCATTTCTCGTAATCTGGTCCGGGTTAGCGGCTCGGGATATCAGGAGAATATTGAACTCGGCGAAGCCGGCGAGCGCGCTCGACATGCAGAATTGGCCATCAGCCTCTTTCGGGCAGGCATCACCGGAGCAGGGATCACGTTGTCTCGTTTGAACGGTCATGGTCCCAAAAGGTCTCGCGTTACGGTTTCGGGGGAGACGGGATCCATCGGCATTGCAGCTTATCTGAACGAGCGACGGGATACAGCAATGCCTCTGCTATTCACGCGCTTTGGCCGACGGACGGCAGCGAGGCACCCATGCATCGCTGTGAACAACCTTACACACAATCGACACAAGGGAGACTGAAATGGCCAAAGGTCAAATGCGCAGCAATCGGGAAGCACGAAAACCGAAGAAGGATAAAAGTGCAGTTCCGGTGGTTGCGGTCCAGGGGGCGCAGGTCAAGCTTGCAGGCAACCTCAGCCTGGGCAAGAAACCCAGATGAATTTCGGCGGGGCGCCGGGTATGGCGCCTCCGCAGCCATTTACTCGATGACGCAGCCGCCGCTGCGGAGTTGATAAGGACGGTTGCAGTCCCAGGCGTTGCCGGTCGAATTGAAATGCGCGTTCTCAGGAAGCCTGATCGGTGAACATTCGTCTGCTTTCATTTCGAAGCCCCGATCGCATTTCCACTTCTGCCCATAGGGCACGTCGACGAAAATAGCGTTCTTCGGAACCTGAACGGCAACACACGCCTGGTCCGTCTTCTCAAAGCCCCGGTCGCACCTCCACTCATCGCCGCTGGTTGTCAGATAGCCATGAGCGGGAACTTCGAGTTTGACGCATGCCTGACCGGTTGCGCGATAGCCTCTTTCGCACTCCCACCCTGAGCCCTGGGTCGAATCCGACAAGAATGCATTCTCTGGAACTTTGATAGGATCACAGCGCGCATCGCTTTGGCGGTATCCGCGCAGACATCTCCAGCGATCGCCGGAATATGGGTCGAGATAAGCGTTGTCCGGAATCTGAACGGCGAGGCATTGATCGCCCTTCTCGATGAATCCATAGTGGCAGTCCCAGCCCTTGCCGTAAGTGGCATTGGTCAGGAAGGCATTGTCCGGAAGCCTCACCTCAAAGCAGGCGTCATCCTGCCTTCGAAAGCCGTGGATGCACTCCCAGCCGGAGCCATAGGGGCTTGCCTTGGCATTTTCAGGAACCGGCTTCGCGGACTGGCCGAACGCCCCACAGCTGAGTACCGATGCAAAAAGGAGCAGGAGCGTGGTTGTCGTCAGGGCCAGGCCCTTGTGAGATCGTCGGTACATAAGTTGGTCTCCAATAGGCTTACGCCCGACATCTCCAAGCCGGAAGGCTCAGGAGGATGTCAGGTCGATAGGCGGAAAAGGGCGAAGATTGTTGCGGTACGAGCCTACCGGGGGTTCAAACTTCTTTTCGGAGCTGCCACAGGATCGATGCAGACCGGCGATATTTGCGGACCCGCGAGTGGCGGCTCTTGAAGACGTCGTCCTTTGAAAACGGCGGCCATTCCATCTCGGTGATTTCGAGGGTGCCGCTCGCCGATGCCGCGGGCGTTCACGAGTATCTTCTGAAAATAAATGAGGAAATTCGCATGCGAGGAGCGGGACGACATCGCGTCCTCCTCTTGTCGGGGCTAGGGCGCACATTGGTCCCTCAGGCGGCAGCGCCCTGACCAGTTGCAGCCGACACGGTACCTTGGACTTCATTTCCGCCTTTGGCAAGCGGCGCTTTGGTCATCGAGACTTCGCCTTGAAAGAGGCACACTACATCGCTATATGAAGGGTCACGTTTTCAGCCTTTTCGGCTACCTGATCCTCCCGGCTCAGCCGGTTGCTTGGCTAACCTTGATTTTGCGAACGTTTCGAACTCCGCCTTATCGGCTGGAGATGTTTGCACCGGACGTTGTTCGTCTCGCAGGCCATAACGAGGATACCATCATGATCAATACCGCCCGCCACACCGCCGAAGGCCTGTTCAAGCGCCCGGACGTCGAAGATGGGTCCAATGCAGCGAAGTTGCGAGACTTCCGCAGCAGGCAAATCCTCCGAACACGGGAGATGAAGCTTACGGAGATGCGACAGCGCCTTGACAAGCGCGCGGATCCAGCCGCCCCGCCCGCCCTTTTCCGTTGACCATAGGGCGTAAAGCCGAGCCTTCTCCTCGGTAAATCCCCTGATCGTAAGGAATCAAAACATGGCAGCTTTCGATTACAGTGCCGGCGCGGGGCTTTACCCATGCAAAACCATCAAGAGGAGGAGTCGCCTCCGCTATAAGAGGTTTGATTCTGCCGCGGAAGCTCTTCGTTTCGCAATCGAGGACATGCCGGCCTCTCTGCTTCGAGGTTCTGTCCTCGAAGTCGAGGAAGCGCGTTTTGACGGTGTGCAGATGCGCAAGCTTTACGAGGCCGAGGGATATCCGCTGACGCGACGGGGGGCGTGAAGCGGCGGCGCTGACATGATGCTACATCTGCGGGACCGACCGCTATGCTGAGATAACCTTCGAACACAGCCAAAGACTACAGGCGGTAAATTCTCAAAAGATTGCTCGCCCCATTCAAGGACTGAACATTGAACACGATTACGCTTACACCCGCACAGATCAGAGGCCTGAAGCTCGCCAAGGACGGAGACCTGTTTCCGCAGGAGGCCAACAAGTGGACGCATCTCAATGCCGCCGTCACCTACGCAAGGAACGACCGGTTTCAGGAGCGGCCGCAAAAAATCAAATTTCTGACGACCGCGACATTGGCTACATTGCGGGAATTCGGCCTTCTGCGCAGTCTCAATCCCGACGTGAAGACGGAGGAGGCCGCCCATGGGATTACCATGGCTGGCAAAATGTGGCTTCTGAAGAACAAGTGAGTCCGAGCGTGAGGCGTGGGTTTCTCGTCTGTCAAACTATGGCGATCTCCCCTTGCAATTGCTCCAGGCAGACTCATATGGACTTAAGGTAGTCTATTCCGCGCGAGCGGTCAGATGCGGGGCGCGGGTCTCGCGACAATGAAGGAAGGCGATGCGTCTTCTGTCGAGATCGCCGGTCTCGAACCAATGGCGACCAATTTGAATCGGAGCCGTCATGGCCCTTATGTTTCCGAACAGAAGCCGCAGCTTCGACGAAGTGCGCAACGTCGTGCGCTTCCTGGGCTATGACGGCATGTTCGAGGTCCGGTTTTTCGTAGAGGCTGCCGCCCTTGCAAAAACGACGGCCGGAATGTCGGAGGCGGACTATCTCAGAGCCTTCGATGCCGCCCGCTCCAATATCCACGAAGCTGCGACGAGGCTTTATCATCCCAAGCGCGGGACGATTTATACGCTCACGGCTGCGGATTTAGGATAGCCGCCATCTTTCGGAGCCGGCCAGCGAGGGTCCAATGAATAACAGAACAAGCGTTAGAAAGGTCGCCTTCCGGAAACCCTTCAAGTTGCCTGGGATGGAGAGGGCCCACGCGCCCGGCGAATTCGATGTGCAGGTGGACGAAGAGCCGCTCGATGTCACGTGGGAAGGTTATCACAGGACGATGACCTTCATGTTGACGTCTGGCGGACTTACCGAGGCTTTCAGCATTACCGAAGCTGCGCTTGATGAGGCGCTGGCCAGCGACCGCCAGGAATAGCTCGCCAAGAATAGCTCAGTCGAGCAAGAGAGCTTACGCCGCGTAAAATTTAGCGATTATCTCAGCCGGAAATCTGCCTGCGCGCATGCGGCGATGAAGTCATCACGCATTTCTTCGGGCGTGATCAAACCCTTCAGAGCGTCATAACAGCGATGGCGCGCTCTCCAGTAAGGGAAACCCGACTGGATGGCTCGATTGTCGCTCAGATATTGAAGGGCGTCCTGAGGGCCGGTTACCCTTCGGGTCGGCTCGCCCTCAATGGCAACGTACACCGGCACCTTCCAGCGTGTTCCAAATTCAACCCTTATGACGCCGGAGGTCACGGCCACTCCATTGTTGTTGGACAATAAGGCGTCCTTAGAAATTCCACGGCAGCAAAGTTCAAGCCAGTCACTGCTCCAGGAGCGCGATGTCGATGCAACTGTGCAGAAAGTATCGGAGTGCGGAAGAGAACGTAGTCCTCCTCGATTGGAGCCAAGACAAGCCGGCCGCCCCTACGGCGACGCCCGTGTCAGTTGTTCTCGACCACGCATATTGGTGCGGGATTAAGTCCTAACAAAGGCGGACAGAGATCGGACGCGTCGATGGCGGTTTCGATGTGAAACTTGAGACTCACCTGAGTGAGAAGCAACAGCCGGCAAGCCGAAAGGGGCAGGAGAACCATTTGCGAATACTGGTTTGTGGTCTGATTGCCTGGCTCCCGCACGCCTACCTTGAAGGCGATTGCAGCTATAACGGGTGCTGACACCCTTCACCGAACATCTGGACTTTCAGAGATATATGATAAGGCTGGAAATTTTTCATACAAGCTGAACCGGAAAGGTAACCGGCGCCTACTTTGCATCAGGCCTCTAATAAGAGGGCTGTTCTCTCCAAGGTGCAAATTTACTGTGTTGAAAGCTGATACTATACAACTTCGGCTTCATCGTCGGGAAGATCGAGGTTGGCACAACGATCGCTTGCGGTTGACAAGGCAGATATGATGAGTGTACCGAAGTAATCATATGCGAATGGGAGGACTTCGACACGATACGGGGACGTGTCGTCGGTAGGCATGCGAGTCCGGCGGCGCCGGCTCGGTCGGGGAGGGGTATTGTGAAAGTCGTAGATATCCGCACGGATATTTTTTTCCATACAAGTTATCGCTCGCAGGACAGCGGCGGCCATTCCCATCCCGGCCCGGGCAAGCGGGTGAAGCATGCGCTTCTAAGGATCGTCGCGGACGACGGCACGGAAGGCTATTCCTTCCAGCATCCCGAGCAACTCAGCGCCGCAATTCTCGATTCCTATGTCCGGCCTGTCCTTGCCGGACAAGACCCGCTGGCGCGAGAGCGGCTCTTCGACGAAATGGTGCATCGGCAGCGCGGGTCCGGAGGCCGTTTCAACGACCGTTCGCTGAGCGCGGTCGACCAGGCCTTATGGGATCTGGCCGGCCGCAAGGCGGGGATGCCCGTCTACAAGCTCATCGGCGCCTATCGCGACAAAATCCTCGCCTACGGCTCCATCATGTGCGGCGACGACCTGCCGGGCGGACTTTCAAGCCCCGAGGATTACGCGGCCTATTCGGTCAAACTGGTCGAGCGCGGTTACAGGGCGGTCAAGCTGCATACCTGGTTCCCGCCCATGCCCGGCGCGCCCGATCCCAAAATGGAAATCGCCGCCTGCGCCGCCGTGCGCGAGGCGGTCGGACCCGACATCAGGCTCATGCTGGACGGTTACCACTGGTACAGCCGCACGGATGCGCTGCGCATCGGCCGCGCCCTCGAGAAGCTGGATTTCGAATGGTTCGAGGAGCCGATGGACGAGACCAGCATGTCGTCCTACGCCTGGCTCGCGGACAAGCTCGATATCCCGGTTCTCGGCCCCGAGACGATTTCCGGCAAAAACCGCAGCCGCGCCGAATGGGTCAGGCATGAGGCGAGCGATATCCTGCGCACCGGCGTCCTTAACGCCGGCGGCATCACGCCTTCGCTGAAGGTGATGCACACCGCCCATTCCTTCGGTCTCAATTGCGAGGTGCATGGCAATGGCGCCGCCAACCTGGCTCTGTGCCTGTCCAGTGCCAACTGCGACTGGTACGAGCGGGGGCTCCTGCACCCTTTCCTCGATTACGAGCAACCGCCCGAATATCTGCGCGGCATCGTCGATCCGATGGACGGGGAGGGATACGTCCATGGTTCAGCGCAGCCAGGCTTGGGAGAAGACATCGATTTTGAATACATCGAAGCCAACCTCGCAAGGTGAGCCATCACCTTAGGAGGCTTGGTTTGTCGGGATATCAGTGGAGGAGACCATGAAATTTCGAACCTTGTTGGCTACGCTTGCCGTAAGCGCGCTTGTCGGTCTTGGTAACGTGCCGGCTTTTGCCAAAACGCCGGACGACCAGCTCGTCATCGGCGTCAGTCTTGTCAACATGCTCTCGCTGGACCCCGCGGCCATGAGCGGCCGCGAGTCGATGGAGATGAACTCCAACGTCTATGACCAACTGGTCGAGTCCGATCCGGTCAACCTCGGCACTTATCATCCGCGGCTTGCCAAGAGCTGGGAGATCGCCGACGACCACATGTCGATCACGTTCAAGCTGCGCGACGACGTCAAGTTCAATTCCGGTAACCCGCTGACTGCCGAGGACTTCATCTGGTCCTTCTGGCGCGCCTTCAAACTCGGCATCGGTGGCTCCACGCTGCGCGTCTACGGCTATACGGCCGATAATATCCGCGAGCTCGTCACCGCGCCCGATCCCCACACCATCGTGATGCGCCTGCCGAAGCCGAACGATCCGATGCTGCTTCTGGATGTGGTTTCCTCCACCGGCGTGCTGATGGTCATCGACAAGAAGCTCGCGTTGGAGCACGCAAAGGATGGCGACGAGGGGCAGGCTTGGCTGACCACCCATAGCGCGGGCTCCGGCCCGTATGTGCTGCGGAACTGGCAGGCGAACAATTCTGTCATCCTCGAACGGTCGGATGACTATTGGGGCGAAAAGCCCAAACTCCGCCGCATCATCTATCGGCACATGCCGGAATCGCAGTCGCAACGACTTGCCCTTCAACGCGCTGATATCGATATCGCCATGGGCATGGCGGTATCCGATATCACCGCCCTTCAAAAAGACGAGAAGCTGAAGACCGCTCCTGTCCGCTCCGGCAACGTCTATTATCTCGCCGCGAGCATGAAGGACGACAAATATGCCAACAAGAACGTTCGTCTGGCCCTGCGCCATCTGATCGATTACGAGGGGATCAACAACACGATCCTGCCCTTCTACGGCAAGCTGCTGCAGCGCCCCGTGCCGCCCGGCCTCCCCGGCTCGCTGCCCGATCCGATGTACAAGTTCGATGCCGAGCTGGCGAAGAAATACCTTGCCGAGGCAGGCTATCCGAACGGCTTCAGCACCACGATACGGGTGCTTGCGGACTCGCCTTTCGTCAACATCGCCACGGCGCTCCAGGCGACCCTCGCACAGGGCGGCATCAAGGCGGAAATCCTGACCGGCAACGGCGATCAGGTTTACGGAGCCATGCGCGCCCGGAGCTTCGAACTGATCGTCGGCCGCGGCGGCGACCGCAACGGGTCCAACGCGTATTCGGCGCTGATGGCGCTGGCCTACAATCCCAACAATGCCGACGACGCCAAGCTGTTTACGCTTCAGGCCTGGAGGACCGGCTTCTACAGCGCCGAGATCAACGAGATGCTCGATCAGGCACTTCTCGAACCGGACGCCGCCAAGCAGAAGAAGATGTACGAGGATATCCAGCTTCTTTATGAGCAGCTGGTACCGAGCCTGCAGCCGATCTCGCTGAGCTACGATACGGTCGTCTATCAGGCCGATCTGGTGAACTACATCCCGCATCCGTTCCAGAACACCCGCTATCGCGACACTTACAAGCAGCGTTGATCGCATCGGCGTGGCGGCCTGGCCGCCACGCCGGCCCGCCCCATCGGGTTACAGGGGTGGGTTACAGGGGCAGGAAGATCGATGAACCGGTTTCTTAGACGCAATAAACTCAAGAAGGCCACGCAGTCGCTTGCATCGGTGCTCGCTACGTTGCTGCTACTCGTCACCCTTACCTTTTTTCTTGGGCAGGTCATGCCGGTCGACGTGGTGGCGCGCCTTGTCGGCCCCGATGCCGACCAGGCGACCTATCAGGCGACTTACGAGCGCCTCGGGCTGGACCAGCCCATCATCGTCCAGTTCGGACTTTACATTACACGCATGCTGCAGGGCGATTTCGGCACCGCCTTGCTGACCGGCAACCGGGTGTCCGATGATCTGCTCCGGGTCTTTCCGGCCACCATCGAGCTCGGCACCCTTGCGCTTCTGATCGGTGCCGGCATCGGCGTGCCGCTCGGCGTCTTGGCGGCCGTGCAGCGCAACCGCCTTGCCGACCACATCATACGCGTGGCTACGCTCCTCGGTCATTCGGTGCCGATCTTCTGGATCGGCCTGATGGGGCTTCTGCTCTTCTATTCCTATCTCGGCTGGGTCGGTGGCGGAGGCCGTGTGGAAATCTACTATGACGGCCTCGTGGAGCCTCGCACCGGACTGCTTCTGGTGGATTCGTTGCTCGCTGGTGATGCCGAGGTGTTCTGGAGCGCGGTCCGTCACATCGTCCTGCCGGCAAGCGTGCTCGGCTATGCGTCCATGGCGTCGCTCTGCAGGCTTACGCGCAGCTTCATGATCGATCAGCTCTCGCAGGAGTATATCACCGCCGCGCGCGTGAAGGGCGTGTCGGAATGGAACGTGGTCTGGCATCACGCTTTCCGTAACATCCGCGTCCAGCTTCTGACCGTGATCGCGCTGACCTACGGCAGCATGCTGGAAGGCGCGGTTCTGATCGAGACCATCTTCGCCTGGCCGGGATTTGGTCAGTATCTCACCAACAACCTGCTTCTGGGCGACATGAACGCCATCATGGTCTGCGTGCTGCTCGTCGGCGTCATCTTCATCACGTTGAACATAGTCGCCGATCTTCTTTACAAAATCTTCGATCCGAGGACGGTCCAATGAGCGCAGAGGCACACGAGGCGCCGGCCCGGCGGAAGAAGGTCGCCTTCCTCGACCGCGAGGCGACTTCCGTCGCCGAGGCATCTCTCCAGCGCCTCCTGAACGGCATTTACGCCTTTCTGTCCAACGGACTGGCGGTCGTTGGGTTCGCCATCATCCTGCTGCTGATCGCCGTGGCGATCTTCGCACCATGGATCGCCACGCATGATCCCAATCTGCAGAACCTCTCCATGGCGCTGAAGCCGCCTTCGGCTCACAACTGGTTCGGAACCGACGAGTACGGCCGCGACATCTTCAGCCGTATCGTCTACGGCTCGCGCGTCACGCTCTACATCGTTACGCTTGTGACGATCACCGTCGGTCCGCTGGGCCTGATCATCGGCGCGGTCTCGGGCTATTATGGCGGACTGGTCGACATGATCGTCATGCGCATAACCGACCTGTTTCTCGCTTTCCCTGGCCTGATCCTGACCTTGACTTTCGTCGCCATCCTTGGCCCGGGCCTGGAACAGGCGGTGCTTGCGATCGCCTTGACGGGTTGGCCCGCGATCGCCCGCCTTGCCCGCGCCGAAACTATGACCATCCGGTCGTCCGACTACATAGCGGCGACCCGGCTGCAAGGAGCCTCCTCGCTCCGCATCATCTTCGGCTCGATCATCCCGGTGTGCCTGTCGTCGGTGATCGTGCGCGTCACGCTCGGCATGGCGAGTGTGATCCTGACGGCGGCCGGACTGGGCTTTCTCGGCCTCGGCGCCCAGCCGCCGACGCCGGAATGGGGCGCCATGACGTCGGCGGGGCGCGAATACATGCTCGACAGCTGGTGGATCGTCACCGCACCGGGCATCGCCATCATGATCGTCAGCCTCGCCTTCAACCTTTTCGGAGATGGATTACGCGATGTCCTCGATCCCAAGAGCAAATGAGGCCGAGGCCGTGCAGACGCCTCTGATCGAGGTGCGCGACCTGCGCATAGGCTTCCAGATGCAGCGCGGCATCTTTCAGGCCATTCACGGCGTGTCCTTGACGCTCGGTCGAGAAAAGCTGGCGATTGTCGGCGAATCCGGTTCCGGAAAATCGACGGTGGGCCGCGCGATCATGAGGCTCAGCCCGCCGAGCGCGATCGTGACGGCCGAACGGCTCGCTTTCAAGGACATGGACCTGTTGACGGCGAGCAAGAAGGAACTGCGGGAGATGCGCGGCAGCCACATCTCCTTGATCATGCAGGACCCGAAATACTCGCTCAATCCCGTCATCACAGTCGGCGAGCAGATTGCGGAAGCCTATCGTACCCATCACAAGGTCTCGCGCCGCGAGAGCCGCGAGCGTGCGCTGAGCATGCTCGAAGCCGTGCAGATACGCTCACCGAAGCGGGTCTATGATCTTTATCCGCACCAGGTCTCGGGCGGCATGGGTCAGCGCATCATGATCGCGATGATGCTGATCTCGGACCCGCAGGTGCTGATCGCGGACGAGCCGACCTCGGCGCTGGACGTCACGGTTAGGCTGCAGGTGCTTGCCATTCTCGACGACATGGTGAAGGAGCGTGGACTGGGCATGATCTTCATCAGCCACGACCTGAACCTCGTCCGCTCGTTCTGCGACCGCGTCATCATCATGTATGCCGGGCGTATCGTCGAGACCATCGCCGCCGCCGACCTCGATAATGTGCAGCATCCCTACAGCCAGGGGCTGCTCAACTCGCTGCCGCGCCTGGACCGGAAACGAGACCGCCTGCCGGTGATCAAGCGTGATCCGAGCTGGCTGGAAGCCGTATAGGAGAACGCCATGACTGCCATATCGGTCAGGAACCTGTCGATCGTCTTCGGTGAGGACGACAATGCGGCCAAGGTTTTGGACAATGTCAGCTTCGAGGTCGAGAAAGGCGAGGTATTTGGCCTCGTCGGAGAATCCGGTTCGGGCAAATCCACCGTGTTGCGCTGTATCGCCGGCCTTTACACCCATTGGACCGGAGAAATCCTGGTGGACGGGCAGCCGGTCGGGCCGCAGCTTACCAAAGAACGCTGCCGCACGATTCAAATGGTCTTTCAGGATCCTTACGGCTCCCTGCACCCCAAGCACACGGTGCAGACCACGCTCGCCGCACCCCTGCGTATCCAGGGCATCGGCGACATCGACCGGCGCATCACGGACGCGCTGCGCGACGTCGGACTGGCGCCGCATCTGCGTTTCCGATATCCGCACCAGCTTTCCGGAGGCCAGCGCCAGCGCGTGGCGATCGCCCGCGCGCTTATTCTGAGGCCATCGATACTGCTGCTCGACGAGCCCACATCGGCGCTCGACGTTTCCGTCCAGGCGGAAGTCCTGAATGTGCTGAGCGATATCCGCGACCGGGAAGGGCTGACTTATCTTCTCGTCAGCCATGACCTCGCCGTGATCGGGCACATGTGTCGGCGGCTCGCCGTGATGCAGCAGGGGGTGATCGAGGAAATCGTGGACTATGAGGCGCTTTCCGCGGGACGTGCCGCCAAGGCCTATTCCCGCATGCTTTTCGACGCGAGCCACCATTACGACCGTGCCATGGCGCGCGACATCACAGCGGCCCGGCAGGCGGGCAATGGCATGGTGCAGGGAGTTTGAGCGTCGTGGCATCATCCTTCGACTATGAGGCGCTTCGCCGCTTCGCCGCCGATCTTCTGGCCGCTGCCGGCTTGCCTGAGCGTTATGGCCGAACGGTTGCGGAGGTTCTGCTGGAAGGAGATCTCATGGGCCATGATACGCATGGCCTGCAACTCCTGCCCTCCTATCTCGCTTCGTTGAAAGCGGGGACGATGACGGCGGAGGGAAATCAGGACGTCTTGCGGGACACGGGGGCGGCCGCCATCTGGGACGGCCGCAGCCTGCCGGGACCGTGGCTCATCTGCGAAGGCATGAAGCTCGGCATCGAGCGTGCGGCCACCCACGGCACGTTCACGCTATCCATTCGCCGCAGCCATCACACCGCCGCGCTGACCTCCTATCTGAAACCGGTCACGGACAGGGGGCTCGTCGCATTGCTGGCGGTTTCCGATCCCACCCAGGCGATGGTCGCGCCCTTCGGCGGCACGGTTCCGCTCTATACGACCAACCCCTATGCGGCCGGCATTCCTACGGACGGCGATCCGATCCTGATCGACGTCAGCACGTCGGCGACCACCAATGGCATGGTCAACCGGCTGCGTCAGGCCGGCGAAGCCTTCGGCTATGACGCGCTGCTCGACGCAGAGGGCAATCCGACGGGCGACCCTGCCGTCCGTTTTGCGGATGCGCCGGGTTCGATCATGCCGCTCGGTGGCATGCAGAACGGCCACAAGGGTTTCGGCCTCGGCCTGCTCGTGGAAGCCCTCGCCAACGCGCTCGCGGGATACGGACGCGCGGACGGCCCGACAGGCTGGCAGGCGGGGGTCTTCATCCAGGTGCTCGATCCCGAATTTTTCGGCGGCCGCGCGGCGTTCCTGAGGGAAACGGGCTGGCTCGCGGGCGAGGTGCGCAATAACCCGCCGCGCGATCCGTCGCGGCCTGTCCGGCTGCCGGGACAGCGGGGGCTTGCGCTCAGGCGCCAGATGCTGGCGCATGGTGTAAGACTTGGCGACGGCATCGTCGCAGGGCTTGAGAAAGCCGCTGCGGAGTTTGGCGTGCCAATGATCGGCGGCTCTGCGGAGATGAAGTGATGCAGCATAATCCGCAAACGCATTTTCACGACCGGTGCCGTCGGGATCATAGGGGCGGACCTGCATCGGCAGCTAAGAAGTTTGCCGCTGGCATCAGCCTGTTTCCCGCCGCCAGATAACCGCACCGTACGATGCAAAACCGCTTTATCCTCTGCTGTGCGGGCGATCATTCTCTGGACAGCTACGAACTGGATATGGACGGTACGCCGCATTTGGTCGGCCGGTACAGGCTTCCCGAAGCTGACGGGCGCAACGGCTCGGCACCGATGGCGGCAAGTCCTGACGGGCGGTTCCTCTATGTGGCCTTTCGCGGCCTTCCTTACCGGGTCTATGTGTTTGAAATAGCGGAGACGGAGCTTCGCCATGTCGGCACCGCTCCGCTGCCGGCGGACATGTGTCATATCAGTTTCGATACGACGGGGCGTTACCTCTTCGGCGCTTCATTCGAGGGCGGAGTGATCTCGGTCAGCGAGATCGGGGAAGATCGTCTACCGGCACGGACACGTATTATACCGACACCGCCAAACCCGCATTTCGTGACGATTACCGCCGCCAACCGGCGGCTGCTGGTTCCGTCGCTGAGCGCCGATCTGCTGCTGATCTACGATTTCGACGGACTTTCCGGTCTCGTGAGGCTGGCGGATCGGGTGAAATTGGCAGCTGGAAGCGGCCCCCGGCACCTGGCAATGGTCCCCACGACCGGCCAATGGTTTCTCATCAGCGAGAAGGCGGGCACGGTCACGTCGATTGTGGAGGACGAGAAAAATCGCTTCTCGGCCGGTGCAGTTCTATCGATCCTTCAGCATCCGCCCGTCGTGCCGAAAGCGAGCGACATCAGGATAAGCCGTGACAGCAACGCGCTTTACGCCGCCGAGCGAAACGAAGGCCGCATAGGGATATTCGATATTTCCACGCATGGGTGTTTGACACGGCTTGGCGAGGCCACGACCACGCCGTTCCCGCGCGTAATGGCGGCGGATCGATCAGGGCGTTTCCTGCTTGTCGCGAGCGAAAAGACGAGCCAGCTCGCAGTTCATCCCATCGATCTCCGATCAGGCATGTTACGGGCGGCAAGGCTCCATCCGACAGGTCTCCGTCCAAGCTGGATAAGCGTGCTTTAGAGCGTTTCAGGTGCAGGGTTGCCGCTGCTGCGGAAATCGCAGAATTCCGTCGCGCATGTACAATTGCGAAACGTCCGGGGCAATCTGAACAAAGTTGACGGCGCGCCTACGGATCGTCGCTGATATCCGGTAGCGCCTGATCGCCAGCTTCCTCTTTCATCCGCCACAATTTTCATTCCGACCGCTCTGGGGCTTTCGCCTTCGTGAAGTGTATTGTATACATGGCGAGGCTTTCGGGAGGAGCCGGCCCTGCGTATCAGGATCCTTGACGGGTTTCTGGCGTGGTGGAGGAAAAAGCGTGGCAGCCACCTGCATTTCACATGTTTAATATGCGGGCGGCGGGCCGACAGGGGAGGAGCAAGGCCGGATGCAGCAGCTTGCCGAGGCCACAACGGCCGACCAGGACACGCTTCTGGATATCCAGAACCTGACCTTGTCATTGCGTGACGAGCAGGGTTGGGTCGAAGTCCTCAACAATGTTTCGCTTTCGGTGAAGCCGAAGGAGATTCTCGGCGTCGTCGGCGAGAGCGGTTGCGGCAAGTCGATGACCGCGCTCTCGATTCTCCGGCTCCTGCCGCCACGCGATTCCCGCCTCGGCGGAAAGGTCGTGTTCGGCGGCCAGAACCTCGTTTCCTGTCCGGAATCGCAGATGAATCGGATTCGCGGGCGACATATCAGCATGATTTTCCAGGAGCCGATGAGCGCCCTCGATCCGGTGTTCACCGTGGGCTACCAGATCGAGGAGACCCTTCAGCGGCACTTCAGGCTCAGCCGCAAAGAGGCGGCGGAGCGCGCCGTCGCGGCCCTGGATTCGGTCGGCATCGCGTCACCGCGGCACGTCGCGACGCTCTATCCGATGAACCTTTCGGGCGGTATGCGCCAGCGTGTGATGATCGCCATGGCGCTGGTCTGCGAGCCGCGCCTGCTCATCGCCGACGAGCCGACCACGGCCCTCGACGTGACGATCCAGGCACAGATCATGGACCTGCTTCTGGGCCTGGCCGACAGGACCGGCACGGCCATCATGTTCATCACCCATAATCTCGGCCTGGTCGCGCAAAGCTGTCATCGGATGGTCACGATGTATGCAGGACAGGTCGTCGAGAGCGGCCCGGTGAGGGATGTCATCGCCGATCCCCGTCATCCCTACACGTCCGGGCTCCTGCATTCGATACCCGACAGCAACCGCGCGCGCGGCACCCTGCCGTCGATCGCCGGTCGCGTACCTTCGCTACGCCATATGCCGACGGGCTGTCGCTTCGGGCCGCGCTGTTCCTATTCCGCACGGCCCTGCGAGCTGCCTCAAAGCATCGAGAATACCGACCGCAGGGAAGTGCGCTGCAATCGCTGGGAAGAACTCGAATTGAGGAGCGTCGAAGCATGAGTGGAAGTGCCTCTCCCGACCGGATGGCGCTGCAGGTCGACGACCTTCACGTCAGCTTCGGCAATGCGCGGCGCGGCTCCCTCATCCGCGCCGTCGACGGTGTCAGCTTCAGCGTTCGCGAAGGAGAAATCTTCGGCGTGATCGGTGAATCCGGTTCCGGCAAGTCGACGCTCGGACGCTGTCTTGTCGGCCTGCTCACGCCGAGCGGCGGCGGAGTGCTGCATGGCGACATCGATCCGTTCAAATTTTCCCGCCGCGAGCTCAATCGTCACCGGCGCAAGTACCAGATCGTATCGCAGGATCCGAATGCGGCCTTCGATCCGCGCATGACCATCCTTCAGAGCGTCTGCGAGCCGCTTAACATCGTCGGCGATGGTACGAAAGCGGAGCGACGCGAGAAGGCATTCGAAATGCTGGACCGGGTGGCGTTGTCGCCCGAGATGGCCAACCGTTATCCGCACGAGATTTCCGGCGGACAGAAGCAGCGCGCCAATATCGCGCGGGCACTCATGCTGGACCCGAACGTGATCGTCTGCGACGAGGTAGTGGCGGCGCTCGACGTCTCGATCCAGGCCGACATGCTCAACCTCTTCGCGCGCCTGCAGGAGCAGTTCGGCCTCACCTACGTCTTCATCAGCCATGATCTCAGGGTGGTCAGCCATATCAGCGACCGCGTGGCGGTGATGTATTTCGGCAAGATCGTCGAATTCGGCCCCGCCCACGCTGTGATCGACACGCCGCTGCATCCCTATACGGAGGCGCTGCGGTCGGCCGAACCGGAGATTATTCCGGCTGGAGCCGATGCCCGGCGCAGGATCATCCTGCAGGGCGAGATACCGAGCGCCATCGCGCCGCCGAGCGGATGTCGTTTCCATACACGCTGTCCGCGAATGCGGGACATCTGTCGCACACAGCAACCCCAGCAGCGGGAATTGCTGCCGGGGCGGCATGTCGCATGTCATTTCGCCGAGGAGATGCTCGACGAAAGGGAGAGGAGGAGCCTTGGCCTGGGAGGGAGCGGTGCCGGGCAAGGCGCGTCCGCCACGGAAGCGCTGACATAGAGCAGTTTCGGGCGTGCGTGGCGGCTTTCCGTTCGGAATTCTATGAAAACAAGTAGATAGCGCGTTTTGGCGTTACGGGAAAAGCAGAATACGCATAGTGGCCAAGCACGGCCGGTCATGATCAAGGAGGAGAAGACGTGACCAGAAATCTGTACGGAAGGATACCGAACCTTACCCGTCGCTCGCTGCTGGCCGGAACGGCCGCCGTGGGCGGCCTGGCTGTGCTGCCGGCAATGGCACGTGCTCAGGCCCCGCAGCCGAGATCGGGCGGAACCCTCAGGGTCGTGATACCGTTCAACCCGGCCGCGCTCGATCCGCTGACGGGCCGCAACAACCCCGATTTCAATACGCTTCTCATGATGTTCGACGCGCTGATCGGCTTCGATCCGCAGACGCTCGAACTCCAGCCGATGCTGGCAACGTCATGGAAGTTCACCGACCCGACCACGCTGGTTCTCGAACTGCGTCAGGGCGTCGAGTTCCACGACGGCACGCCGTTCAATGCCGATGCGGTGGTCTTCCATCTTCAGCGCTGCATGACTTACGAGCGTTCGAACGTCAAATCGGACCTTGCTGTCGTCGATAAGATCGAGGCGACCGGTCCGTATCAGGTTTCGTTGAAGCTGAAATATCCGGACGCCACCCTGCCTTCGGTCCTGACGGATCGTGCGGGCCTCATCGTGTCGCCCGCCTCGGTCAAGGCTGCCGCCGGCGGCAATGTCGACCGCGCGCCGGTTGGCACCGGGCCGTTCAAGTTCGTGGAATGGCAGGACAACACGATCATCAAGGTGACGAAGAACGCCAACTACTGGGGCGACGCGCCCTATCTCGACGCGATCGATGTCCGCATCGTCAACGAGTTCAACACGGCCGTGCGCACGGTGACCGCCGGTGAATCCGATATCGTCCTCAACATGAGCGCGCAGCAGATGGCGGTTGCCAGGCGCGACCCCAAACTGGTCGCCGAAGCGACACCGTCGATGATCTACTATACGTCCTTCCTGAACTACGGCGAGGGACCGCTGAAAGACGTTCGTGTTCGTCAGGCGATGAACTGGGCGCTCGACCGTCCGGTGCTCAATCAGGTCCTCTGGGGCGGTCTCGGCGGCGGACATTGCAGCATGTTCCCGACAGGCTTCTGGGCCAATGATCCTGCGACCGAGAACTTCTACACGAAGGATATCGATCGTGCGAAGTCGCTGCTGAAGGAGGCGGGGTTTGCCAATGGCATCGAGATCGCAACCTTCACCTGGGCCGACCAGGCGGCGGTCCAGCGCCAGGAAGTCGTGAGCGCCCAGCTTGCAGAGGCGGGTATCCGGCTGAAGGTCACCCCGGCGCAGCCGGCGCAGACGATGCAATACTTCCTCACCGAGAAAAAGGGCCAGATGCTGATGACCCCGACGGGCGGTCTTCCCGATCCGGCCACGGCCTACGACCGTCAGTTCTCCGCGACCGCCTACCGCAACGCGGCCAAGGTCGAGCTGCCGGGCTATCGCGAACTCATGGATGCGTCCATGAATACGTTCGATCAGGCCAAGCGTCAGGAAGTCCTCCATAAGATGCAGCGTTTCGTGCTGGAAAACGCTCTGCACCTGCCGCAATTTGCGTCCGCCGGCATTATCGTGCGCACGCCGAAAGTGCATGGTTTCAACTTCAGCCTGCTGCAGCGCCCGCGCTTCCACAAGGTGTGGATGGAGGCGTGAGGTCAAGCGATGTGATGCCTCGATGCTTGGCAGGATCGAGGTATCGTCCGGAACCGGAGCAGGACGGGTCCGCCTGTCCTGCTCCCCCAAGGGCGTCGCCCGGCAAATCGGATGTTTCTGCGGGCCGCTCTAACGGCCTGTACCAATAGCGGATCGACGGAGTGTAAATGATGGACGGCGTCCCCGGGATGGTCGCGCGAAGGCTGATGCAACTGGTGCCCGTGATGATCGTGGCCACCTTTGTGGTGTTTTCCCTCGTCTACTTGATGCCGGGCGATCCGGCCGTCATGATTGCGGGCGACTATGCGACGGCGGAGCGCATCGCGGAAATCCGCCATATCTACGGTTTCGACCGACCGATGCTCGTGCAGTATTTCTCCTGGCTGGGTAGTGTCTTGCAGGGCGATCTCGGCCACTCGCTCTTCTCCAACGAAGCGGTTCTGCGGCTGATCCTTGCGCGCCTGCCGCACACGATCCTGCTCGTGGTCTATGCGCTGGTGCTCGGCGCGGTGATCGGCATTCCGCTCGGCATTCTCGCCGCGACGCGCCAGGGTACCGCGCTCGACAAGATCATTACCAGCGTCGCCTCGCTTGGCGTCGCCGTTCCCAACTTCTGGCTCGGCATCATTCTGGTGACGCTCTTCTCGCTCGGCTATCGCTGGTTCCCGGCGACCGGCGCGGTATCCGTCTTCGAAAAACCGCTGGAATCGCTCTACTATGCGACCCTTCCGGCGATAGCGCTCTCGACCGGCGTCGTTGCCGTTTTGGCGCGCCAGGTGCGCAGCGCACTGCTCGAGGTGCTGGGCTCGCAATATATCCGCACCCTGCGCGCCAAGGGGCTGAGTTCGAGCGCCATCCTGTGGAAGCACGGGCTCCGCAATGTGGCGGCCACGATGCTGACCATCGCCGGCCTGCAGGTGAACCGGCTGTTCTCGAGCGCCGTCATCATCGAGGCGGTCTTCGCCATACCCGGTGTGGGCAACCTCATCAGCTATTCGGCGCTCAACAAGGATTTTCCGGTGGTGCAGGGCGTGGCGCTCGTGCTCGTGCTGGTGGTGATCCTCACCAACCTTCTGGTCGACGTGCTCAACGCGACCTTCGATCCCAGAGTGGCGGCCTCGACATGACCGATACGAATATGACAGCGATGACCGAAAACCCTGCCGCGCCGGCAACCCGGCCAACCCTTCCACCTCCCATCCGCTTCCGCTTCTGGCCGTGGCTATGGTCCGACAAGCGCGCACTTGTAAGCCTTGCCTACCTCTCCATTCTGGTTCTGGTGGCGATCTTCGCGCCGCTGATCGCACCCTATCCCCCCAACCAGCAGAACCTGATGGATCTGCTGATGCCGCCGAGCGCCGAACACTGGCTCGGCACGGACGATCTCGGCCGCGACACGCTGAGCCGCCTGATGCACGGTTCCTACAACGCGCTCTATGCTGCCGGCCTGGCTGTCGGCATCGGTGTGGTGATCGGCGTGCCGCTCGGCGTGTTCATCGGGTTTGTCGGCGGCTGGATCGATGAGCTGGGCAGCCGTATCATCGACGGCGTCCTGGCGTTTCCGCCGCTCGTGCTGGCAGTCGCCGTCACCGGCGCGCTCGGCATCGGCCTCACCAACGCGATGATCGCGGTCGGCTTCGCCTTCGCGCCGGTACTTGCCCGGACGATGCGGGCTCAGACGCTGGTGGTGAAGAACGCGCTTTACGTCGAGGCGGCGACCGGCTTCGGCGCGTCGCGTCTTCACTTGGTCCTGCGCCACATCCTGCCCAATGCGATCCAGCCGGTAATCGTGGAAATTACCCTGATGCTGGCCGTGGCGCTTTTGGCGGAAGCGGGATTGAGCTTCCTGTCGCTGGGCGTCCAGCCGCCTGAGTCGAGCTGGGGCGGCATGCTGGCGCGCGCCTACCACTATGTGGAAGTGGCGCCCGCACAGATGTACGCGCCGGGCTTCGCCATCCTGTTCACGGCGCTTGCCTTCAATACGCTGGGCGAGTCGATCCGCGTGCTTCTCGATCCGACGATCAAGCGTCGGTGAGCCGGTTTCTCTGATGGCTCCGGATATAGAGCGGCCCGGCCTCACGGCCGGGCTGTTTCGTTGTCGTCACCCTATAATTGATGTGAAAATCAGGCGCTTTGGTCGAGCCAGACGCGGTGGAAACGCGGCGAGTGCAGCCGGTCGTAATGGAAATCCTTGACCTTCTTGTTGCGGATCGACATGGCCGCCGATGTGACCAGCGGCAGGTGCAGCGCCTGTTCCACGACGAAGCGCTGGAGCGCGGCGAAGGCCGCCTTGCGTTCGCCCGCATCGGCCGAGGAACCTGTCGCGTCCAGCAATTTGCGGAACTGTGGGTCTTCCATCTTGCCTGCGTTGAACTGTCCGGTCGCACCGAACAGCCGCTCGTAGGTCTGGCTCGGATCAAGCCAGCCGCCCTGCGGATTGAGGATCATCGAGCCTTTGCCCTCGATATAGAAGAGCTGGTTGACCACCTGAGGGGGCGAGGGCGTGATCTTGAGGCGGATGCCGACCTGCTCAAGCTGGTTGCCGACCAGTTCGATGCGCTGGATCGACGTCTGATCCGGCCAGCTCCAGGTTTCGATTTCGAGACCGTTCGGATATCCGGCTTCCTTGAGCAGACTGCGCGCCTTTTCCGGATCGTGCTGGTAGAAATGCGCCGTGTCCGCGTCGACCGCCCAGAAATCCTTCGGGAACATGGTCGAGGTCGGCTCGCCCAGGCCAAGCATCAGGACCTTGTTCAGCTCGTCGCGGTTGATCGCGTAGTTCATTGCTTGCCGGACCCTGACATCGTTGAGCGGCGGCTTGGCGAAGTTCATCATCAGGGTGAAGAAGATCATCGACGGATTAGCTTCGGCGATGAGGTCCGGCATGCGGCGCGCAGTGGCGATCTGTTGCGCGGCCATGTTGAGCGAAAGATCGGTCTCGCCGGCGGTCACCGTCCGGGCGGCGGTGTTCAGTTCGTTGATGATGCGGAAGTCGATCCCGTCGAGATAGGGCAATCCGGGCTGCCAGTAGTTCGGGTTCTTCTCGACGCGGATCAGGTCGTTGTCGCGCCACTCGACGAACTTGAACGGTCCGGTACCGACGGGACTGCGATCGACATTGCCGTTGGCCGCCGCCTGGATGGAGGCGGGCGACACGATGCAGCCGACGCGTCCCGTAAGGATGGTCGGCAGCGAGTAGTTCGGTTGCTTGAGCCGGATCGTTACCTGGCTCGGGCCGGTGGCCTCGACCGCCTTGACCGAAACCAGGTCCGACCGCACGTTGGAGCGAGGGTCGTTGATGGAGCGGTCGAGGTTGAACTTCACCGCGTCGGCGTTGAACGGCGTGCCGTCGTGGAATTTCACGCCCTCCACAAGGTTGAGCACCAGCGCCGTCGGGTCCGTGAAGGTCCAGTCCTTCGCCAGCATCGGCCGGAGTTCGAGCGTCGCCGGATCGAAAGCGATCAGCGCGTCGAAGATCGCGTAAAGCGCGTTGAAATCCGGCACGTTGCGTCCGGTCATCGGATCGAGTGCGGCCGGATTGAACGGCATGGCGATGCGCAGCGTGCCGCCCGCCTTGGGCTGCGGCGCCTGCGCGAATGTCCGTCCGGGCAACAGCATGGCGCCTCCAAACGCCGCGCCGACCGCAAGAAGCGCCCGTCGATTGATTTTGCTGCTGCTGAATGGCCTGCCGATCTGCTTTTCGCTCATCCCTTGGGCTCCTCCCCGATGAAACAGATTGATGAAACGGATTCGTGTCTGGCAGGCAGAAATGCATACATGAATATCCGCTAGCCGGCCTCCTCCTCCGGAGCTGCGGCGTCCTGCCACGGTAAATCTACAATAAGGCTCATCCCGTGTATACTTTTTCGTGAAGTTTTCTGGCGAACGGCTTCCTTCGAGCCGGGTCGTGTGCCATGATCCGGCCGGAGGTTACGCGACCTGGCGGTCGTGTCTTTGCGTTTCCGGTTCTTGATCTGGCGCGTAAATCGCCGGGCATCCCGGCTACGACAAGCGGAGGAGCAAACCATGGGTACGTTCGAACGTTCCCGTTCCTACGATTATGTCATCGTGGGCGGGGGTACGGCCGGCTGCGTTCTGGCAAATCGGCTGTCGGCCGATCCGACCGTCGAGGTGCTGATGATAGAGGGCGGCGGCGAGGGACGCGGTTTCTACGTGGACATGCCCCTCGGTCTCGCCTACCTGATCGGCAGGCCGCAATACGACTGGCTCTACAAGGGCGAACCCGAACCCTATCTGAACGGACGGCAGCTTCCCCTGCCGCGCGGGAAAATGCTCGGCGGCAGTTCCGGCATCAACGGTCTGATCTATGTGCGCGGCCACGCCTACGATTACGACCAGTGGGCGCAGCTCGGCAATCGAGGCTGGTCGTGGGAAAGCGTGCTGCCCTATTTCAAGCGCTCCGAAGCTTTCCATCGTCCGGATTCCGACGCGCATGGCACTGAGGGCGAATGGGCGGTCTCCGATCCCAACGTGCGGTGGGAAGCGTTGGTAGCCTATCGCCAGGCGGCGATCGAGCAGGGCATTCCCGCGGCCGAAGACTACAATTGCGGCGACAATGAAGGCGTGGCCTTCTTCGTGGCGACCATCAAGAACGGCGTGCGCCACTCCACCGCCCGCGCGTTTCTCGCGCCGGTCCGCAACCGCCGCAACCTGACCGTCGTCACCGGCGCTCTCGTCGATCGCGTGACCTTCAACGGCACGCGGGCGAGCGGGGTCGTGTTCAGCCTGGATGGACAACAGCACGAGGTGAAAGCCGGGCGGGAAGTGCTTTTGTCCGCTGGCGCCTACGGCTCTCCGGCCATCCTCGAACGCTCGGGGATCGGTGCGCCGGAGGTACTTGCGTCCGCCGGAATAGAGGTGCTGCACGCATTGCCGGGCGTCGGCGAAAACCTGCACGATCACTGGCATATCAGGGTGCAGCACCGCCTTCGCAACACGCATACCCTGAATACCCGTGCCGGCACGCGGTTCGGCAGGATGCTGCTCGGCATGCAGTACCTGGCGACGAAACGCGGCCCGCTGGGTGGTTCGCCGACGCTGCTCGGTGCCTTCATCAAGACCACGCCGGATGCCCCGGCACCGGAGATCCAGATCCACGTTTCCGGCTCCACGTCGCCGAGTTTCGGCGGCGCGATGCATCCCTTCCCCGGCATCACCTCGTCGGCTTGCATCCTCAGGCCGGAAAGCCGCGGCCATTGCCATGTCGCGGCAAGCGACCCTTCGCTGCAGCCGCGCATACTGCACAATTTCCTCAAGGAGGAAGCGGACCGGGAAATCTTGATGCGATCGATCGAAGCCGTCCGGCGCATTGCCGCAAGCCCCGCCATGGTCCGTTTCCAGCCGGAGGAGATAGCCCCCACCGCCGCCATCCAGTCGCGCGACGAAATGCTCGATTATGCGCGCCGGACCCTCAACACCACGTTCCATCCCGTCGGCACCTGCAAGATGGGCAGCGACCGCATGGCGGTGGTGGACGACCGGCTGAGGGTCCATGGCCTCACCGGCCTGCGTGTCGTGGATGCCTCGATCATGCCAGTCATCGTATCCGGCAACACCCAGGCCCCGACGGTCATGATCGCCGAGAAGGCGGCCGACTTCATCCGCGAGGAGAGGCGGGAAGCGCAGGCGGCATGACGCCGCCACCGCGGCGGCGGGCGCGAAAAGACAGTTCACAGAGCAACCATGAGCGAGATGTCGAGAAATATGCCTAGATACAATACCGCTGGCGCGATCGACTGCGACGTGCATCCGCCGACACCCCGCCGTGCGGACCTGCTTCCCTATCTCGACGACTACTGGCAGGAGATCGTCACCTCCCGCGAAGTCGACGTTCTGGAGCTGATGGGCTATCCTGAACGCACGCGCCCCTATATGCGGCCCGGCTGGGCATGGAGCGGCGATCCGCTGGCGCAGATGCAGAAGAACCTGCTCGATCCGCTCGGCCTCGAACATGCCATCCTCAATGTAGTTTCCGGCGCGCATGCGCTGTTCGATCCCTATCTCGCGGCCGCCATCTGCCGCGCCACCAACGACTGGCTCGCAGACAAATGGCTCGACCGCGACCCTCGGCTGAGGGCTTCCATGCTGGTGCCGTTCCAGAACGTCGAAGCGGCGGTGGAAGAGATCGAGCGGCGGGCGGGCGACAAGCGCTTTGTGCAGATCCTGACGCTTGCCATGACCGAGCTGCCGCTCGGCCGCCGTACCTATTGGCCGATCTACGAGGCGGCCGAGAAGCACGGACTGCCGATCGGCATCCACGCCGGATCGAACTTCCGCAACGCGCCGAGCCATAGCGGCTTCCACTCCTTCCTGATCGAGGACCACGTGGCCCAGCCGCAGGGCTTCTCCACCCAGGTCGCGAGCCTCATTGCCGAAGGCGTCTTCGTCAAATACCCGAACTTGAAGACGGTGCTGATCGAATCCGGGGTCACCTGGGTGCCGGCGCTGATGTGGCGCATGAGCAAGGACTGGAAGGGCACGCGTATCGAGGTGCCGTGGGTCAAGGACGCCCCCGCCGATATCATCCGCAGACATGTCCGCATGACGTCGCAGCCCTTCGACGGGCCGGATGAGGTCGAGGACGTCGCAAAAGCGCTCGATCACCTGCTCAGCGATGATATGCTGCTCTTCTCCTCGGATTACCCGCACTGGCATTTCGAGGAGCTGGACGCGCTGCCGGAGGGGTTTCCGGAGGCCAAGGTGAACAAAATCCTTCGCGACAACGTTCTTGCCACCTATCCGAGACTTGGAGGATGACCCATGGAAACGCCCGTACTCGAACGCACTGAGGAAAAGGCCCAGACCCAGGGCGTGGTGGATTGCGACGTGCATCCTGCCTTCTCGAGGCCGGACCAGTTGCTGGACTATCTCCCCGAGCGCTGGAAGAGCCATGTGCGCGACTATGCCATCCGCTCTGCGAACCCGCTCTACGGCACGCTGCCCTATCCGCGCATGACGCCGGGTAACGGCATGCGCCGCGATTCCTGGCCACCCAACGGAGGGCCGCCGGCGTCCGACCTCGATTTCCTGCGGGAGCAGCTGCTCGACCAGTGCAATATCGATTACGGCATCCTCCAGCCGCTTGCGGCAGGCAGCATGGCCTTCAACCAGGAGCTCGGCGCAGCGCTCTGCGCGGCCCTGAACGACTGGCAGATCGACAAATGGGCGGGACCCGAGCCGCGCCTGAAAGCCTCCATCTGCATTTCCCAGGAGGATGCGAAGGAATCGGTCGCCGAAATCGACCGGCGCGTCACCGACCGCCGCTTCGCCCAGATCGCCATGCCGCCGCGCACGCTGGAGCCATGCGGCCGCCGGCGCTACTGGCCGATCTACGAGGCGGCCGAGCATTACGGCCTGCCGATCGGCCTGCATACCAGCGCCTTCGGCTACCGCCCGAACACGCCGTCCGGCTGGACCTCCTTCTATCTGGAGGAGCATTACGCCGCCTCCAACAGCCTCCAGACCGTGCTGACCAGCATGATTCTCGAAGGCGTGTTCGAGCAGTTCCCGAAGCTGAAGATCGTGCTCGTCGAAGGGGGCTTTTCGTGGCTGCCGTCGCTTGTATGGCGACTCGACCGGGAATGGAAGCGCATGAAGAGCGAGGTGCCGCATGTGAAGCGCAAGCCCTCGGAATATGTGCGCGAGAATTTCTGGTATACCACGCAGCCGATCGAGGAGCCCGAGAATAACCGCCACCTTCTCGACATCTTGCGCTGGATCGGCACGGACCGGCTGATGTTCTCGACGGACTATCCGCACTGGGACTTCGACGATCCGCGCTATGCCTTCAAGGTGCCGCTGACGCCGGCCGAACGTTCCGCCATCTTCCGCGACAATGCGGTTGCCCTGTTTGGTCTGCAATAAGCCCCAAAGCAACCCTATCCGGAAAAAGCGCCCTATCGCTTGGTTGCGGATGATCTGCTAAGCTAAGGCATCCGCTCGAACATATTGTGCGATAATTGCGGCTGGACCGCGTTTTCTGATCTGCTAAGCTCTTCATCAACATCGGAGAAACCTATGGCAAGTTGCGGCTGGACCGCGTTTTCTGATCTGCTAAGCTAAGTCCTGACGGCGGTTGACGCCCAAAATCGTTGCGGCTGGACCGCGTTTTCTGATCTGCTAAGCTCACCGTCAAAGACGAGCCGTACTGGCTCATGTTGCGGCTGGACCGCGTTTTCTGATCTGCTAAGCTGCGGCAGATGGTCGGTTCTTTTCGCGTATCGTTGCGGCTGGACCGCGTTTTCTGATCTGCTAAGCTACCTGCACGGTGCGACGTAACATTATCGTTGTTGCGGCTGGACCGCGTTTTCTGATCTGCTAAGCTCGATAACCGCTCAATTCCTTGAAACAAAAAAGGAATTGAGCGGTGTCGGCGCTTGCAAATACTAACGGCACGTTAAAAAAGGGCGAGCTGATCCGGATTTTTTCGGCGCTTCTTGCGCGCTTGGTCCGAGAAACGGACGATGTTTTCGTACTGCCGGTCAGTAAACTGGAAAACATAGATATCGCCCCATTCCGGCAAGGCACCTTCGATCTGACGCACATAGCTTTCAAACTGTTCCTTGCCGCTGCAAAAGCGCAAGTAATTGGAAAACTGGCTCATTTCAAAACCGATGTCCAGAAGGAACTGCCGGAATTTTGTTGCTGCCGCACGTTGTTTCTGAGTTTCCACCGGAAGATCGAAGGTCACAAGCATCCACATGATCTGATACCCGCTTAAATGCCTTGGCCCGCTATTGGCCTTGCGTGATGCCTGACTCATGCCTCCTCCCCCACAGGCTGCCGGCCAAGCCCGGATAGCTCCAGAAAGGAAGGCAAGGATGGGAGCTCCAGCTTTGCCTCGCCCGTCTCGAAGCTGACGGCAAGCGAGTGCACGAAACGTCCCGCCTGTACGGAGAGCGGCGAAATGCCGGGCCCGCCTTCGAGGTCGAAGGTAGAAATCGAGGTGAGCGCCCGTTTGGCGTCCCGCGAAACGCTGCTTTCCCCGCCCGAAATCAGGTTCAGAACCAACTGGTCGATCAAGGGGCGGTAGGGTTCCACCAGATCGTCGGCAAGCGCGAAGGCATTGGCCCTGTTGGAATGAAAGATGCCGATCGTGGGGTGCAGGCCAGAGGCGCAAATGGCACGGGAAAGAATGGCGCGCAGCACCGTATATCCGTAGTTCAGAAGCGCGTTGGCCCCGTCGGCATCCTGATCGCGATAAAATTCAGGACCAAAGAGCGCTTTCCAATAGCGTCTTGCAGCCTGCGCTTCCGTATTGTCGGGGTCCCCGGAGCGAACTTTGCGGGCAAGCATCTCGAAGGCTCCGCCTTCCTGTCCGTTCGCGGCGAGGACCTGCCCCTGCATCCTGATCTTAGCCGCGACGATCTTTCGCCAGAGCTGCTTCTGTAACGGTCTGGGGGCGTCGATCTGCGCCCTCAGCCGCGCGCCTTGCGCATAGTGGCCCTCCAGCGGCCAGACGACGGAGACGGGCGCATGATTGGGGCCGCACAGCACCACCGGTACGCCGCGCTCGGCCATTTTCACGAAGACGTGGTTGGACCATGTCGTGCCGTGCGCATGAACGATCAAGGCGCCTATATCGTCGAGTGCGATGCGGCCCTGTTCCTCACCGCCTCGGGAGACAGTGAGAAAGCCGCGATAGATGGCCAGATGCAGGCCATCCGACGATATGTCGACGATCCGATCCATAGCTTGATTGCATCACAAATCGATGAAGCAATCATAAATGGAAAACCCGTTCCTTTTCCTTCTTCTTCCTTACGGGCTTGGAGGCGCGGTCCTGCGGCCCCGGATCGAAGACCCGGCCCGCCTCGTCGATCCTGATCTGACGGCACTGTATGTCTTTCAGACCGGCGGCGGATTTTGAGAAATATTTGAACGGATCCTCTTTGTCGGCATCGCGCGCTTTCAAGCTACCGCTTTCGCGATGTGAAGCGAAATAGATTATACCCGCGACATTGAACTTCACGACGCGGCCGATCGTATAACCGTCCCTGGGGTGCTCGTACGCCACCATATCGTTCTGCTGCAGGCGAAGCACGCGCCGGGCGGTGGGATGCGCCCTGTGCACGGTCGATTGCCAGCCCGGCTGGTGGGCGTCGAACATGGAAACCACTTCAGCCTGCCATTTGCCGTCGAGCGTTTCCCATACGTCGTAGCGGTAGTTGGCGTCTCCCTTGTAACCCTTGTAGGTCTTGCCGCTTTTGTCGCGGATCGGAATGATCGACAGCGTTTCCGCCATGCGAACCCGGCGAATGCCCTTGAACCTGGGATGGTTTCGCCGGAACGAGACCAATGCCTCCTGTAGCGCCTTTCTGTCCGTCAAACCACCGATCGTGTTATGAAGCTCCGCCCGCAGCACTTCGTCGCGGATCAGCGGTAAGTCCTTGGCCTCCAGCGCCATGAAGGGCTTGCGCCGCACTGCGACGGGATTGCCGTTTTCGTCGGTGCCGAAGCCATAGGCCGTGTCGTTGTGCAGCTTGCCCGCGGTCTGTCCCTTGCCTTCGTTATAGCCCTTGCGCGACACGGTTCCGTGATCGGGTTTATGGCTGACGACGATGCCGTTCACTGCTGTCTGCAAATCGTGCCGGAAAGTCGGCCAGGGCGGATTTTTTGACACCATCTCCTTCACGAGGTTTTCGAAATCCGCCTCGTCAAGCTGCCCGGCGGCCGTGGAAATCCGCTGAAGAAGGCTGCGTGTCGTCACGCCCACCACCGCGGCGTCGATGGCATGATGCCGATGGTCCTTGCGGTTTTTCTCCTGCGTCATCTCTCCGAGATTGTGGTCGGGAAGAATATTGTTCAGCCCCCAGTTCCGGCGCAGCATCTCGGTCAGCCGGCCGGGAGATACGATCACGCGGCTTTTTCTTTTTATTTCGCCGTGTTCGTCAGCCTCTTCCTCCGGATATAGGCATTGGAGATATTCCCGCGCCATGCGGGAGAGATACTGCGTGTCGGTCAGCTGCCGCGCGAGAAATCCGCCTTTCTCATCGAACTTTTTCATGGCGTCAGACGCAAAACGCTCGCGTTTGTTCTTCGGCAGCCGCGCGGCGCGGGCCAGGATTTCGTCGTAACGGTCCCGCCATTCCGGCACGTCGGCCGGCGCGCGGTTGCGCTTCTCACGGTTGGCGGATTTCAGGCAGAGGAGCTTGTTGGCGTGGCTGTCGTCCAGCGTCTTGGACCAGGGAAGGATATGATCGATATCCACCTCGCCGGAAAACAGCATGTCGATGCCGATTGCCTTGCCGGAATAGATGCAGACCCGGTCCTCCGGTTTGCCGGGGTTCAGCTCCTCCCATAATTTCAGCAGCAGCCGGTTATAGCCGGTATCCAGCTGCCGCATTTCGACAAGCTTCTTCGAACGTGCCTCCGCGTCCCGCGTGTTCTTCGCGATCGTACGGTTCACCTCGGCCTTCTGCTTGTCGGAAAGCTGCAGCTCGCGCGCCAGTTCCAGCGCGATGAATTGCGGCTTGCCATGGCGCGCGATCAGCGCATTGACCACCCGGCGCAGCTGGTTGAGGCCGATATGCACCGTCGGGTTGGTGAAGCGGCCCATACGGATATCGTAGAGATCCTCCGGATCGTTCGTTCCGGGTGGAATATGTCGCGTCAGGATTTCCTGGTAGGGCGGCAGGAAGTCTTCACCCTCGTCCCGGCCGCTCCCAAGCCTGGAATGATCGTAGCCGCAGTTATCCGCGGCCTGTGATTCGGGAATGACGGCAGCCTTCATCTCGTCCAGCATGGAAGACAGCGCCGTCTCGCCGAGCCGCCCGTAACCTTCCGGCAGCGGGCAGTTGGCGACCGCTTCGGCTTTCTCTCCTTCGAACCCGAATTCCTCCTTCAACCATGCAAACAGCTTTTCCGGGTCTTCTTCATCCTTCAGCGTCCGGATGATCTGCCACTGGCGCCTGCGCGAAAACGTGCTCCATTGCGGGCCGAAGCG
This sequence comes from Neorhizobium descurainiae, assembly GCF_051400715.1. NCBI lineage: Bacteria > Pseudomonadati > Pseudomonadota > Alphaproteobacteria > Hyphomicrobiales > Rhizobiaceae > Neorhizobium > Neorhizobium descurainiae. Next base: position 138,589 of record NZ_JBLFFK010000013.1, on the reverse strand, counting down.
CTTCTTGTCCGCCAGGGCGGAATGCACCTCGTCGCCCTTCAGCTTCTCGCGGCTTTCGCTTTCCTTGTTGAAGACGATATCGGGCGTGAGCTTCAGCGTCACGCGCAGCTTCTTGAACGAAACTTCGCGATTGTCGCGCAGCAGCGCCACCAGCGCATTGCGCTGGTCGATGTCGAACTTTCGATGGCTTTGGTCGGGCAGCACCAGTTCCAGTTCGTTGACTTCCTTGTAAAGCCTGAACTCCTGGAAAAGCGGATGGGCCTTGGCGAGGCGCAGTTCGAGCGGGTTGAAGGCGCACTTGCCGATCGGTGGTTTCTTCAAGGGGCGCTGATAGAACATGACCCGGAACAAGTGGTCGCCGCGGACCGGCGTCAGGACATTCGGATACCAGACGGATTGTGCAGCCCAGATTTCGCGGAATTCCGCCTCCAGCAGAGACCGCTCGGGATAAAAAGCATAACCTTCGCCGTCGAAAGCCTCCGACCCGGCGCGCAGCCGCGTGACATGCCCATCTTCGCGGCGCAGGGCCAGCCATTCGCCATAGGTGCGTGCTTTCGCCTTATGCATCGCAGCCCGCAATTCGTCGATGCCGAGCGCGATCATACCCTTTTCATTGTCCTTGCGGTCGGTTTTCCGGTTGGACTTGAAGCCCCGGCGCTGGTTGAGGTGGAAGAGAGCCCGGCCGATATGGAAGAGCGGCAGTTTTTCGTCGAGCGCCTTCGCCCTCAACGCATAGGGATTGGCGCTGGCCTCGCCTGTCTTCTCCTTTTTATCGCCAGTTTCGGCGATGAGTGCCTGCCGCGCCACATGGTCGGCCGGCATCAGCCCGTATTCGACCAGCGTCCGCAACACGGCCTTGCGGCGGCCCAGGTATCGGTCCCGCCGGCGCGACATGGCGCGGGCCTCGCGGCGCGCGACAGCCAGCGATGCCTTGGATTGCGGATCGCGGCCATCGGCGTAGATTCTGGCTCCTATGTCACGGATACGATACGGCTCCTCGTCCTGGTTCAAAGCAAGGACAGAGAAGCCGATGGAGTTTGATCCCACATCGAATGCAAAAACGTGACTGCTAAAGTTGTTTTGATTTTGCATATTCCGCCCCCGAGGGAGAAAGTTCGCATAAAAATTGCAGCCTGAAAACTGGAATGGTTTCCTAACGGTAAATTTTAAGCCCGGCTTGACTTAAGTCTGAGTTTCGATAATCCTCGTAATACTTACAGATCAGAAAACGCGGTCTGGCCGTTAACAAGCTAAGACAGCACCAAATAAGGCCGTCCCTCCGGGGACGGCTTTTTCGTTCGTGCAGGGCTCTTTTTATCTTCTGGACTACCGGCCCAACCGGCTGCATCAACCCACGTGAAGAAGGCCGGAGGCATGAACGGCACGGCCATTGGCTCACGTTCTCCATGCTCCGGAAGGCGCTCCGCATGGAATATGGACGATCGAGGGGTTGACCTGGCATGGCAGAAAGATCAACACCGCAATGTGATAAGGGCTGCGGCCTTGGAAGTGGCCGGGAAAAGGACTGGGGAGTTGTTTCGTGAAGTCTTCGTCGGCAACAGTTCCTGAGCTTGCGGGCGAAGATGCTCGCGGCACCCCCGGGGAGGTCCTCCGCGCCTTTCTCAAGCTCGGATTGACCTCCTTCGGCGGTCCGATCGCCCATCTCGGCTATTTTCGTGACGAGCTTGTGGTGCGCCGCAAGTGGATCGACGAAGCCGGTTATGCCGATCTCGTGGCGCTGTGCCAGTTCCTGCCGGGGCCTGCCTCCAGCAAGGTCGGCTTCGCGCTCGGCCTCCTGCGCGGCGGACCGTTGGGTGCGCTTGCCGCCTGGTCGGCCTTTACCTTGCCTTCGGCGATCCTCCTCGTCATCTTCGCCTACGCAGCCACTGCTTTCAGCGGGCCTGTCGGATCGGGACTGCTGCATGGCCTCAAGGTTGTCGCCGTGGCCGTCGTCGCGCAGGCCGTCTGGGGCATGGCGCGTAGCCTGGCGCCGGATCGGGAACGGGCCGGCATCGCTCTGGCGGCTGTGCTGATCGTTGTATTTGCGGCAGGCGCCGTAGGTCAGGTAACGGCGATCGTCTTCGGCGGTCTTGCGGGGCTGCTGTTTTGCCGCAACGGTCCGGCGGCCGGCGCCAGCCACTTGTCCTTTCGCGTGTCCCGCCGGGTCGGCGTCCTCTGCCTCGCGGCGTTCTTCCTGCTCTTGTTCCTGCTCCCGGTCGCCGCCGTCGCCGGCGGCTCGCAGGGGCTGTCGCTGGTGGATGCCTTCTATCGCGCAGGCTCGCTGGTGTTCGGCGGCGGGCATGTCGTGCTGCCCATGCTGCAGGCCGAAGTCGTCAATCCGGGCTGGATCACGGATGATGACTTTCTGGCGGGTTACGGCGCTGCCCAGGCGGTGCCGGGGCCTCTGTTCACCTTCGCCGCCTATCTCGGCGCGGTGATGGGACCGGCACCGAACGGCATCCTGGGAGCCATGATCTGCCTCGTCGCGATCTTTGCGCCGGGCTTCCTGCTGCTGGTCGGCACCTTGCCGTTCTGGGACCGTTTCCGCAGGCGGCCGCTCGCCCAGGCGGCGATGCGCGGCACCAATGCCGCCGTAGTCGGGATCCTCGGTGCGGCGCTCTACAGCCCGGTGTGGACGAGTGCGATCCTGGGCGCCCATGACTTCGCCCTGGCGCTGACGGGCTTCATCATGCTCACCGTCTGGAAAGCGCCGCCATGGATCGTGGTTGTCGCGATGGCGGCGGGAGGGATCGGGCTGGCTTTCATCTAGCCGCAGCGCCAGCCGGGATTGAGGCGGCTGCCGAAGACCGGCTACGCTCCAAAATAGGGCTGGCACGAAGGTCAGAGGCGACCGAAACGGCGGAGGACTTCCCTGATCTGCTCGTCCTGCTCTTCATCCGGCAGCAGCGCCGGTTGCCGGCTGGCGCCGACCGACGGGTCCTGAAGATAGAGCGACCGTTTCACCATCGCAGGCGCGAAACCGAGCGCATAAAGGTCCTTGCGGAAGGCGGAGTAGATCGCCTGCTGCCGTTCCGCCTCGGCAATGTCGCCGGCGTTGAATGCATTCACGATGCTCGCCAGAATATCGGGCATGGCGTTGCCGAGACCGGAGATGCAGCCGGCCGCGCCGTTCTGCAGGGCCCAGAGGACGAGATGGTCCGGCCCGGAATAGACTTCGAATCCCCGCACGTCCCTTGCCACCTGCAGATATGCTTCGAGCGTATCCTGGGCTCCGCCGGAATCCTTGATGCCGGCGATGTTGCCATGCTCCGCGAGCTTCCTTGCCGTTTCCGGCTCGATATGGTTCTGCGTCCGGGCTGGAATATCATAGAGATAGACAGGCGCCTTCACCGCGTCGGCAACCGTCGAGAAATGGCGCACGAGCCCGTCCTGGGTGCAGGCGATGAAGAACGGCGTGATGACGGCAATGCCGTACACGCCGATCCGGTCGAATTCCTTTGCGAGCTTCAGCGTCTCGAAGGTCGCGGGCATGCCGGCATTGACGATCACCTTCACCCGGCCGGCCACCTCGTCGACCACCTCTTGGGTTAGTTTCACTTTCTCTTCGAAGGTGAGTGCGGTGAAATCCCCGTTCGTGCCCGCGCACATGATGTTGTTGCCGGCCGCAACCTGGCGCCGCACCTGCGCTCGCGTGGCTTCGTAATTGACGGTCTCATCCTCATTGAAGCAGGTCACGAGGGCGACGAAAGCGTGCTTGGGCATCGAAAACTCCGACTTGATTTGTGAGACGCCTTACGAGGCGTGTTCCATGCGCGTGGCGCGATGCGCGGCCTGCACGTCCGGGTCCGGATCGAGGCTCGCGGCAAGGAGCGCGCGCGTGTATTCCCGTTGCGGCGCCTCGAAGACCTGGCGGACGGTGCCGAGTTCCACGACCTCGCCCTTCTGCATGACCATGACGTGGTCGGCGAAGTCGCGAACCACCGGCAGGTCGTGCGCGATGAAGATGAAGGCGATGCCCATCTCCTTTCGCAGCCTGTCGAGCAGCGCGATCACCTGGGCCTGGATCGACACGTCGAGCGCCGATACGGCTTCGTCGCAGACGATGAGCTGCGGTTCGAGCGCCAAAGCCCGGGCAATGGCGATGCGCTGGCGCTGGCCGCCCGAGAACTGGTGCGGATATCGCTTCATGTGTTCCGGGCTCAATCCTACCTGAACCAGAAGCTCGGCAACCTTCTCGCGCCACTTGGGGCGGGGAAGAATGTCCGGATGGATGACCCAGGCTTCGGAGATCAGCTGATAGACGGTCATGCGCGGATTGAGCGACTGCGTCGGATCCTGGAACACCATCTGCAGGTCGCGCCGAAGCTTGTAGAGTTCGGCAGGCGCGAGAGTGAACAGATCCCGCCCCTTCCATAGGGCGCTGCCGCTGTCGGGTTCGTCGAGACGGAGGAGAATGCGCGCAAGTGTCGATTTGCCCGATCCGCTTTCGCCGACCACCGCCAGGGTCTCTCCCGGCATCAGATCGAAGGAAATGCCCTTCAGGGCCTGGAAGCTCCCGTAGGCTTTCCTGACATCCCGGACGGACAGGACCGGCTCGCCTTCGGAATGCGGCTCATGCATTTCGCCCTTGCCGGGCGCGGCGGCGATGAGCTTTCGGGTATAGGGATGCTGCGGGTTCCTGTAGACCTCGCGGACGGTACCGCTTTCGACCAGCGCGCCCTTTTCCATGACGACGACGCGGTCGGCGATCTCGGTGACGACGCCGAGGTCGTGGGTGATGATGATCACTGCCATGCCGGTCTCCCGCTGCAACTCCTTGAGCAGCGCCAGCACCTCCGCCTGGACGGTCACGTCGAGGGCCGTCGTCGGTTCGTCGGCGACGAGCAGGTCCGGCCGCAGCGCGAGCGCCATGGCTATCATGATGCGCTGCCTCTGTCCGCCGGAGAACTGATGCGGGTATTTCTTCAATGCGTGCTCGGGATCGGGAAGCCCGACACGGGTCACCAGGCGCAGGGCCTCCATTTGCGCTTCCGCGGCGGACTTGCCATGCGTCGTCAGAGCTTCCCGGATCTGCCAGCCGACCGTATAGACGGGATTGAGGTGGCTCAGCGGGTCCTGGAAGATCATGGCGATCCGCTTGCCGTTGATCTCGCGGCGCTGCTCCGCGTTCATCCTCAGGAGGTCAACACCGTCAAGCAGGATTTCGCCCGAGCCGATGCGTCCCGGCGGCATGTCGATCAGGTTCATGATCGCGGAAGACGAGACGGACTTGCCCGATCCGCTCTCGCCGAGGATGGCCAGCGTTTCGCCGCGATCGACATGATAGGAGATATTGTCGACCGCCTTCACCGTGCCCATGGCGGTATGGAACTCGACCGAGAGGTTGCGGACTTCGAGAAGGTGATCAGCCATTGGTGCTCCCCCTCATTTCGAGCCGCCAGCGCTGCACCGGATCGAAGGCGATGCGCATCCAGTTCGACAGCAGGTTCAGCGACATGGTCGTCAGTATGATCGCAAGCCCCGGCCAGAAGGAGAGCCACCAGGCGTTGGTGAGATACTGCCGTCCCTGCGAAATCATGAGGCCCCAGGTGATTTCCGGCGGCTGGATGCCGATGCCGAGGAAAGAGAGGGCGCTCTCGGCCAGCATCACATAGGCGAAGTCGAGCGTCGCCAGCGTGGTCAGGGTCGGGAAGACGACTGGAAGGATGTGGCGAAACAGGATGCGCTTGCGCGACGCACCCATGACGCGGGCAGCCTGCACGAACATGCGTTCCCGGATTTCGAGCACTTCCGCCCGCGTCGTGCGCAGATAGACGGGGATGCGGGTGATTGCCAGAACGAGCATCAGGTTCAGGATCGACGAGCCGAGGAGGTAAAGCACGATCACCGCGATCAGCAGCGACGGAAAGGACATGATGACGTCCGCCAGCCGCATGATGACCTGGTTGACCCGCGGCGACGAGAATCCGGCGATCAATCCCAGAACCGTTCCGACCACCGCGGAAATGATTACCGCGCCGGCCGCCACCATCAGCGTGTTCTGGGTGGCGACGATGATGCGCGCCAGCAGGGGCCGGCCCAATGCATCTGCGCCCATCCACCAGATCCATCCGCGTTCCCAGTCGAAAGGCGGCAGATTCCGGCCACGCAGGTTCTGCTTGATGGCGACCTCGCCGAACCAGCTTGGCCCGACGATGGCGAGCAAGATCATCACGATCAGGAAGATCGCGGCGCAGAATGCAAACTTGTCCGCCCAGAGCATGCGCCCGAACCGGCGGATGACGCCGGGTTCCTCTGCGATCGGAGTTTCCGTCATTTGTATTGCCATGATCAACTCCTCAATGCCGGATGCGCGGATCGAGAAGCGCATAGGCGATGTCGATCAGCAGGTTCATGAGGAAGATCGCCACCGCCGTGACCAGGATGGCCGCAAGCACGACATTGAAGTCCCGCTGCAGGATGGAATCGATCATCAGCTTGCCGACGCCCGGAAAGCCGAAGATGGTTTCGATGACCACCGCGCCGTTGAGGAGGCTTGCCGCCTGGTCGCCGATGACGGTGATGACCGGCAGCATGGCGTTCCGCAGGGCATGGATGAAGATGATCGGTCCGGATTTGACCCCCTTGGCGCGCGCGGTTTTTACGTAGGCCGAAGAGAGTGCGGTGATCATAGAACCGCGCACCACCTGGACGATGATGCCGAAGGGGCGGATGAACAGCACGCAGATCGGCAGGATCCAGTGCAGCAGCGTTCCGGTGCCCGAGGTGGGCAGCCAGGCGAGCTGCACGGAGAAGATCACGATGGCGACGATAGCCAGCCAGAAGTCGGGTACCGCCGCGCCGATCAGGGACAGAATGGATGACAAGCGGTCGAAGAAGCCACCGGCCCGAAACGCAGCGAGCGACCCGACGGCGATGGCGGCGGCGGTCACCAGCGACATGGTGATGGAGGCGAGCCAGAGCGTCCAGATGAAAGCCTCGGCCACCACGTCGAGAGCCGGGCGGGCCTTTCTCAGCGATTGCCCGAGATCCCCGGTAAGAACATCCCCGACATAGCGCGTGAACTGGACGAGGACCGGATCGTTGAGCCCATGCAGTTCGCGGAACTGCACCTTCATCTCCTCGGAGGCTTCGACCGGGAGAAACAGCGATGCCGGATCGCCTGTCAACCTGGACAGGAAGAAGACCAGCACGAGCAGCCCCACGAGCGAGATCAAGCTGGCGATGGCGCGTTTGCGTATGAAGCTGAGCATGCATACCTCAAGTGGCTAGGGCGGCAGCTTGAGCCGCCGCCTTGCTTTCGTACGGCGGTTTCCGCCGGGGATAAATCACTTGATGCCGATCTCTGAGAGCTGGAGCATCGAGTTCGTTGCCATCGTAGGCTTGAAATCGAGCTTCTCGGAGACGCGCGAGAAGCCCACCATGTGAAAGAGAAGAACGTCCGCAACGACCTCGTCATGCAGATAAGCGATCAATTCCGACCAGAGCTTGGCCCGTTCGTCGCCGACGGCGGCCGAAGCGCGCTGAATCAGGTCGTCAACCTTGGGGTCCGAGAAGCCGGACTGCGTGCCCTTCGACGCATACTTGAAGAACATGGAGAAGGAAGGATCGCCCTTGGAGTTGTCGTGCATGGCTGCGACGAGCAGCGGGCCGCGGCCTTCCTTGAACGGTTTTGAATAGTAGCCTTCGTGCTCGGCGACTTCCACGAACTTCAGATCGACCTTGAACCCGGCCTCCTGAAGCTGCGACTGGATCGCTTCCATGATCTCCGTCACATTGGGAAAGTTGGCGGTGCGGGCGATGATGGTGATCGGCGTTTCGACCTTCACGCCATCCGCCTTTGCCTCTTCCAGAAGCTTCTTGGCGCCTTCAGGATCGTAGGGAAACACTTTTACGTCCGGATTCCAGCCGAGAGTCGGCGGCGGGACGATGGCCGTGGCGAGAAGTGCGCCATCCGGAACGAGCGTTCCGATGAATGCTTCGCGATCGATTGCCAGATTCAGTGCGCGACGGACGCGGACGTCGTTCAGCGGCTCGATGTTATGGTCGATGCGCAGGTAGACCGTTTCACTGTCGAGATAGGAGAAATCGGTGGCCGGGTTGGTGGCATCGAGCTGCGAGATCGACGGGGAGATATCGGCCTCGCCTGTCTGGACCATCGCGGCACGAACGGCCGGATCTGCCCGGAAGAGATAGGTCGCCTCGGTCACCTGCGGCTTTTTCCCCCAATAGTCGTCGCGCGCCGTGAGCACGATCTGCTGGCCCGGCGTCCAGTTCGTCAGCTTGTAGGGGCCGGTGCCCACGGGTTCGCGCACGAACTCCAGAGGGGTCCCTTCGGGGACGATCGTCACCAGGGACAGCAGCAAGGGAAGGATCGGCTGCACCGGGTCCACGCTGAAGTCGATCGTACGATCGTCCACGACCTGGGCGTTGACCGTCATGCCGCCGAAGTATCGCCGCGACTCGCAGGCGTTCTTGTCGCTCATGATGCGGTCGAAGCTGTATTTGACGTCCTTGGCGTCGAAGGCCGTGCCGTCCGAAAAGGCAACGCCCTGGCGCAGGTGGAAGCGCCAGCTGCCGTCTGCCTTCTGCTCCCACTTTTCAGCAAGGCGAGGCATGAGGCCCTTGTCTCCGCGCACGTCCAGTTCCGTGAGTGTCTCGCTCACGTTCTGCATGATGACCCGCCCGATATTCGATCGCGTTGCCATGCAGGGCTCGAGCAGATCGGCCTCCTCGGGCAGCACGATCTTGATCGGGCCTGACGCTGCATAGCCCGGCGACAGTGCTGAACCCAGAATCAGCGCTGCCAGCATAATGGTCTTTCTCATTTCCATTCCTCCCTCTTTCCTTGGATAATCGGTCGTCAGTCGGTCGCCGCAGGCTCTCCCGCACGTGCTGCGATGAAGGCGGCCAGACAGATGAGGGTTTCGCCAGCAAGGGTCGTCCGTGCCTCGCCGAAGATCGCAGCTCCGCCGGCGGCCCGGGTGGCGGTCGCTGCCTGGCGGCTATGGCGGTTTGTCGGCATTGCGGTTCCTCCCGTGGCGTCCTCCGACAGGGTATCCCGACCATCGGCCGTCTTCCTAATTTTGTCAAATGTTTTATGAATGTAATAGAATCAAAAAACATTACTTATAAGAAGATTATTGTAATTCAATAATTTAACTGTGATATAGGAGCGCCAATATAAGCGCGATCTGACATTTTAAAACTTGACAACTTTGAAATTAATGCGATGGTCCAGCCCGAAATGAGGGAGTGCCCTGATGAGTCCAGACGACATAGCCCGCCTGATGACCGGCGAAGTCCGGGAGGTGGCCGCAGGCCGTGCCGAGGCCTTTCTGCCGTCTCCCATGGTGCAAAATCATGCCGCTTTTCTGCACCCGCTGGAGAACGGTGGGGTTATATGCGCCTGGTTCGGTGGGACGCTGGAGGGCAAGTCCGACATTTCGATATTTGCGTCCGTCCTGATGCCGGGTTCGCGGGCCTGGGGCGAGCCTCAGCGGTTGAGCTTCGACCCGGACCATTCGGAGCAGAATCCGGTGCTGTTCACCGCTCCGGACGGACGGCTCTGGCTGTTTCATACATCGCAACCGGCAGGCAATCAGGACGAATGCCGAATCCGGATGGCCGAGGTGATCCGGAACGAAACGGATCCGGTAAAGCTTGCCGTCGGAGAGGAGCGTTATCTCGATCTGCCGCTCGGCTGTTTCGTGCGTGCTCCGCTGATCGTGCGTGACGATGGGGCCTGGCTGCTTCCTATCTTCCGCTGCGTCCAGCGTCGGGGGCAGAAATGGAACGGCAGCCACGATCACGCGGCAGTCGGGATCTCGCCCGATGGCGGTCGCACCTGGGCTCTCGACAATGTCGCGAATTCGGTAGGCTGCGTCCACATGAATCCGGTTCCGGTCGGGGAGGCGCTCTATGCGGCCTTTTTCCGGCGCCGGCAGGCTGACTTCGTCTATCGGACGGAGAGCCTGGACGGAGGTCGTTCATGGTCGGCGCCAGACGCGACCGATCTACCCAACAACAACTCTTCGATTTCCGTGACGGCATTGAAGGACGGCCGGCTGGCGCTGATCTGCAATCCCGTCAATGCGACGCTTTCGGAGGAACGCCGCAGCTCGCTTTATGACGAGCTAGGCGGGGATGACGGCAGGCCGGACGCCGATCCCGCGGGCGGTTGCGTGCCTGTCTGGGGCGTACCGCGGGCGCCGGTTGCGGTTTGCCTGTCCGAGGACGGCGGGCGCAGCTTTCCCGTGCGGCTGATCATCGAGGATGGCCCCGGCACTTGCCTGTCGAACAATTCCACCGACGGACGCAACAAGGAGCTCTCCTATCCTTGGTTGTTCGAAGGAGCGGATGGCAGCCTCCACATCGCCTACACCTATCACAGGCGCGCAATCAAATACGTACGGCTGGCGCCGGGCTGGGCCGGCGCGAATGGGGCACGAAGCTGATGAGCAACATTGTCGGAATCACGATGGGGGATCCCTGCGGCGTGGGCCCGGAAATCACCATCCGGGCCCTGGCGGAAATGTCCGAACCCGACCGCGCCGCGACACGCGTCTACGGCAATCTGAAAACTCTTGAGGCGGCACGGGAGGTCGCCGGCATTGAGCTTGATCTTGCGCCGCTGGTCGTCGATCTGGCGGTGGAGGGAGCGCCCCTTTCCTGGGGGCAACTGTCGCCTGTCGCCGGCGATGCTGCGTTCCGCTTCATCGAGAGGGCGGTTCAGGATGCGATGGCCGGAGAAATCGGCTGCATCGTCACCGCCCCCATCAACAAGGAAGCCCTGAACCTGGCCGGTCATCACTACGATGGCCACACCGGCATGCTCCGCAGCCTGACGGGCTCCAAGGCGGCCTACATGCTGCTCGCCTCGGATCGGTTGAAGGTCATTCATGTCTCGACCCACGTTTCGCTGCAGGAAGCCATCCGGCGGGCGACGACCGAGCGGGTGCTTGCAACGATCAGAGCGGGGGATGCGCACCTCAAGCGGATCGGCTTTGAAAAGCCGCGCATCGCGGTTGCCGGCATCAATCCCCATTGCGGGGAAAACGGCCTGTTCGGCACCGAGGACGACGATCAGATCGCGCCGGCCGTGGCTGCCGCGCGGTCCGAAGGCATCGACGCATATGGACCGATCTCTGCCGACACCGTCTTCCACCGTGCCTATTCCGGTGCTTTCGACCTGGTGGTGGCCCAGTATCACGACCAGGGCCACATCCCGATCAAGCTGGTCGCGTTCGACACGGCGGTAAACGTGTCCGTCGATCTGCCCATCGACCGGACCTCCGTCGATCACGGCACCGCCTTCGACATCGCCGGCAAAGGCATCGCCAACCACGGGAACATGAACTCGGCCATCGCCTACGCGCGCAAGCTCGTGGCGGGCCGTGCCCAGCAGGGACGCTCGTCATGACAAGTGCGACGATCACCATTCATCAACCCCGGCGCCTGATCGTCGGCGCCGGAACCATTGGCGAGGTAGGCCTTTGGGCAGGCGATGCCAAGCGCACGCTTGTCATCGCCACACCCTTCACGGCCGGCTTCACGGATTGTTTGCGCCTGCCCGGTGCCGTGACCGTTTTCGATGCCATTCCCGGAGAGCCGGATATCGCGATCTTCGATGCGGCGATCGAGGCCGCCCGGCGGGCAGAGCCCGATCTGATCGTCGGCGTCGGCGGCGGCTCCGTGCTCGATGTGGCGAAGCTCGTCGCAGCCCTGTGGAATTCGGAACAGACGCTGTCCGACGTGGCAGGCCCCAATCGCGTTGCGGGCCGCAGCACCAGGCTTGTGCAGGTCGCTACCACGGCAGGGACCGGTTCCGAGGCTGGAATCCGTTCGCTCATCACGGATCCGGGCAAGGGCAACAAGATCGCTGTCGAAAGCCCGCATCTGATTGCCGATCTCGCGGTTCTCGATCCGGAACTCACCTTCTCGCTGCCGCCCGCCGTCACGGCCGCGACGGGGATCGACGCCATGGCGCATTGCGTGGAGGCGTTCACCAATCGCCGCGCCCACCCGATGATCGACGATTTCGCGCGGATGGGCTTCCGCCTGGTCGGCAGATATCTGGCGAGAGCCGTCAGGGACGGCGGCGATACCGCGGCCCGCGAAGGCCTGATGCTGGCGTCGTATTACGGCGGCGTCTGCCTGGGGCCGGTGAATACGGCTGCCGGTCATGCAATCGCCTATCCCCTGGGAACGCTGCTGCATCTTCCGCATGGCCTGGCGAACGCGATCGTCTTCCCCCATGTACTGGCCTTCAACCAGCCCGCGGTGTCGGCAAAGACCGCTGAGGTGGCAGAGGCGCTCGGATTTGGGCAGGGGCTTTCGCAACGTGACCTGTTGGCGGCAGCGCATGCGTTCTGTGCCGAGCTTGGCGTTGAAATGTCCCTCTCCGCACACGGGGCGAAGGAGGCCGATCTTCGGCGCTTTGCCGAAGACGCCTATGCGATCAGGCGGCTGATGGACAACAATCCCAAGGACATGAGCGCCGATGACGTGCTCGGGATCTACAAGGCAGCCTTCTAAGGCGGTGTCGATCGTCCGACGGGAGCGGATTGTTAAGGCTATCCGCTTGCCTTGCCGCTACGGCTTTGAGGATTGGAAGAGGCGGTCACGTGATCCGGTCAGGTGATCGCGCATCAGCTTTTGCGCGGCCTCGCCATCCTTGGCCTCGATGGCTTTTGCAATGGCTTCATGCTCCGCGAATACCCGCAAGAGCCCTGCGGCCTCCCGTTTGACGGAAACGCCGTGGAATTTCATCCCGACGGCGATATGATCCTTCAATGCCTCCATCGCCGTGGAGAAATAGCTGTTTTGAGCCGCCCGGGCGATGGCCAGGTGAAACTGGAAGTCGGCATCCTCCCGGTGGGATTGCCGATTGGTCGCGTCGCGCATCAGTTCCAATGCTTGCCGGATCGCGGCGAGACTGTCCTTGTCATGCCTTGTCGCCGCTGCGGCGGCAGCCGCCGGTTCGAGCGTCAGGCGAAACTCGTAGCAGTTGAGCAGGTCGGCGATATTCTCCAATTGGCCGAAGCCGAGCGGTTCCTTGAGACCGACTGAGCGGACGAAGCTTCCGGCCCCGCGGCGCGAATAGATCAGCCCTTGGTCGCGCAGGCGCCGCAAAGCCTCCCGGATCACCGGCCGAGACACTTCGAACTCCGCTGCCAGATCATGTTCCGTGGGCAGGCGTTCGTCGGGCTTGTAGGCTCCCGACTTGATGGCGCGGTGCATGCGCTCGAAGACGATGTCGGGGAGCCCCTTGCGTGCTATTCCGTTCTCCAGCCCCATTTCCTACCCCGCCTTCCGGATCATGCCTGTGATTGACTTCAGCGTGTCCGGCCCTCCGAATCCGCCGGACTTTGCGATTATGCATTGGCCGTCTGCATAGGCCAATCCCAGCCCGGGCAGGCACTCGCCGATCAGTCGAAGGCGGGAAATGCCCATCTTGCGCAAGACCGCTTCCGCGGTCGCTCCGCCGGAGAGGAGAAGCGTTTTCGCAGTATCGGTAACCCTGGCGGCGACACTGGCTGCAAGCGCTTCGGAAACCTCTTGCGGACTGCGCGCCTCGGGTCCGGGCATCGCCTGCACGAGAGTTATACCTGCCCCGCCGATGAAGGACGCCGTCATCAGGCCATTTGGAGCCTGCAGGTAGCGTACCGGATAAGAACGTCTGAGCTCATCTATCTGCACGAGCGTGATCGGGTCCCGGGATCCGATGACGAAGAGCGCCGCGCCTGCGGGTATTTCGGCCGGTACGGCTTCCGCCCTTCCGGTCATTCGGCGCGCAATGGCATCGGCAAGCCCCCTTGCGCCGATCAGGAGGTCCACCCCTGCTGCTTGAGCCGTTTGCAATGCCTTATCCATGTCGGCCGCCGAGCGGATGTCGGGAATGATCGCACGAGAGGCGTGGCGACCGAGCTTTTCACGGATGGAGATCGGCTGATCGACCCCGAATCCCTCCAGGCAGCCGGCTACCACGAACCGGCCGAATTCGGGAATTGCAGGAGCGACGAGAGCGCGGCCGAACGGCATCGCATCGAGTTCGGCGGCGATATTGCCCTTGAGGCGGGAGTCTATCTTTTTGAAGAGCGATATCCCGGGAGGAAGCAGGGAAATGGCGCGGCCCGTCGCCTTTTTTGCCGCCTCGTCGTCAAGCTCGCGGCATCCCAGATTGATGGCCAGAACCTCGGGCTCATCCTGCAGGACGGGCGAAATGGCGTCCCATTGCAGCGCCACATCGGTATGCAGGCCCCTCCCGGCGAAGAGCGCCGCCGAATCGAGAGCGCCTGTCAGGTCGTCCGCGAGGATGGCAATCATATAGCAGCACCACAGGAATGTTGTAATCTTTATTCGGACAAAAAGGTCTTGAATGTCAATCCATCATGCGGCGAATATTACAAATATCAGGATGCATGCCGGGGAACCTGAAGGGTGTCCGGCTTGGCTGTCCTAGTCGTGCATCCGCAGGCCGCAGCATGTCCAGCCGTAACCGGTGCGGCGGAAAGTCCACTTGATTAAAGAACGAACGTTCGTGTATAGGCGGCCAACCTTTCCTTGCATTGGGGCTGTGATGGCGAGAGATCGCAAGATCGAAATCGATGACATTCTGGACGCGGCTGTCCGTGTCGTGCTCCGGGCCGGCGCGGCCGGGCTGTCGATCGACGCGGTGGCGAGAGAGGCCGGTGTCAGCAAGTCCCGGGTCGTCTATGATCACAAGTCCAAGTCGGGATTGCTCGAAGCTTTGATCCAACGGAAAATCAAAGCCGAACAGGAGCGGACCGAGGCGGCGGTGGCAGCCAACAGTGATACGCCGCATCCGGAATTGTACGGCCGCATCGCCACTGCGTCGGCAGGGCCTGATGATGAGGATAAAGCCGTCACGCTGGCCATCAGTGCCGCCATGTCGAGCGAAGACAAGGTCCGGGACCTCATACGGGAATGGTTCGCCGAAGACCTTCAGGCCGTCAAGGCAACGGGCAGGCCGCAAGCGGCGCTACTGGCCTACCTGGCACTCAGCGGGTTCCTCTGTTTCGAGTTGTTCGATTTTCATCGTTGGGACGAGGCGGAGAGGACGGTAATCCTCGAGGGGATCAGGACGATGTTCGTCAGCTTCCCCGAACCCGGCTGATATCGACACGGAAGACCCGCCGATGGAGCGGTTCGTGATTCATTTATTTGCAGGTGACTGAACGATGAAGAATTTCAAATCTTGGCCACGCGTCGGTGCCCTTCTATTGGCTGCTCCGATCATCATGGTGACGAGCGGCAACGCCTTCGGGCAATTTGGTGAGATGCCGCCGCCGGCGGTGAGTGTATTGACGTTGCAGGAACGCGCTGTCCCTGTCGTCAGCGAACTGCCCGGCCGCATTGCGGCGACGCGGGTTTCGGAGGTGCGGGCGCAGGTCTCGGGTATTCTGCAGGAGCGTGTGTTCGAGCAGGGCACCCTCGTCAAGCAAGGGGATATCCTCTATCGCATCGATCCGAAGCTTTTCCGGGTTCGGGTCGCGAGCGCCGAGGCGGCTCTGCAGAGAGCGAAAGCCACCCAGGCCAATGCCCGCCAGCAACTGGAGCGGCAAAGGACGCTCCGGAATCGCAATGTGGCAAGCGGCATCGACTACGACACCGCCGCTGTAGCGCTCGCCCAGGCCGACGCGGATGTCGCGGCCGCGGAAGCCGCGCTCGACGAAGCCAGGATCAATCTCGATTATACCGAGGTGAGGGCGCCGATTACCGGCATCATCGGGGCGGCGCTCGTCACGGAGGGCGCCCTGGTCGCAGCCGACGGTGGGCAGAACCTTGCACTGATTCAGCAGATCGATCCGGTTTATGCGGATTTCACACAATCCTCTTCGCAATTGCTCGCCCTCAAGCGCGCCGTGGATGAAGGAAGACTTGCAAGCCCGGCACCGGGCCAGGCGAGTGTCCAGCTCATCTTCGATGACGGCAGCATCTATTCGGAGCGGGGCAAGCTTCTGTTCGCCAGCGCCAGCGTGGACGCAACCACCGGACAAGTGACGCTGCGCGCCGAGTTTCCCAACCCGAAGGGGGACCTTCTTCCCGGCATGTATGTCCGCGTCCGTGCCGAACAAGCGGTCCGTCAGGGGGCGATCACCATTCCTCAGCGTTCCGTTGTCCGTACCCCCGATGGCAAAGCCCAAGTTTACGTGGTGACCGATGATGCGACTGCGCAGGCCCGCGACATTATTCTCGGAGAAGCGATCGGCAACGAATGGGTGGTTGAAAGTGGCCTGAAGAACGGCGAGCGGGTGATCGTCGATGGCGCGCAGAAGGCCCAGCCCGGCGGGAAGGTGGTTCCGGAGCCCTGGAACCCCGACAACGCGGTCGAAGCGACCCCTGTCAATTCCGATAATCAGGTGCAGTAATGGCCCAGTTTTTTATCAGCCGGCCGATCCTGGCTTGGGTTTTCGCGATTTTCATTTCCCTTGCCGGGGTCATTGCGCTGCCGTTCCTGCCGGTGGCGCAGTACCCGAAGGTCGCTCCGCCGCAGCTGACGATCTCGACCAACTATCCCGGCGCCTCGCCGCAGGAAATCTACCAGGGCGTGACGCGTCAGATCGAGGAAGAGCTGAACGGTGTGGATGGTCTGATCTATTTCGAATCCACGTCGGATGCCTCGGGCTACATCACCATCACGGCAACCTTCGTGGCCGGAACGGATATCGATCAGGCCTCGGTGGACGTGCAGAACGCCATTCGCCGCGTCGAGCCGCGCTTGCCGCAGGCGGTGAAGTCGCAGGGGATCAATGTCGAGGAAGCGGGCTCCGGCTTTTTGATGGTGGTCTCGCTTAACTCGACCGACGGCCGGCTGGATGATGTGGGGCTCGGCGATTATTTGACCCGCAACGTTCTCGGCGAATTGAGACGTCTGGACGGTGTCGGCCGCGTGCAGCTTTTCGCGGCCCAGCGCGCGATGCGCGTCTGGATCGATCCCGATAAGATGGTCGGCCTCAATCTGTCCACGGCCGATATCAGCGCGGCGATAGCCGCCCAGAACGCGCAGGTCGCCGCCGGCCAGATCGGCGCCGCACCCAATCCGGTCAGCCAGGATCTCACGGCGACCGTGCTGGTCCATGGGCAGTTGACCGATCCGCAGCAGTTCGGGGATATCATCCTGAGGGCTAACCCGGATGGCTCGACGGTGCGGCTTCGCGATGTGGCGAATATCGAGATCGGCGCGGAGGCCTACAGCTTCGTGAGCCGGCTGAACGGCAAGCCCACCGCCGCTGCCGCCGTCCAGCTTTCCTCCACGGGCAATGCTGTCGCCACTGCGGCGGCCGTAGAAGCGAAAATGGAGGAACTTTCGCGGTTTTTCCCGCAGGGCATCGAATATTCGATCCCTTACGACACAAGCCCGTTCGTGTCGGCTTCGATCGAAAAAGTCATCCATACGCTGATCGAGGCGATCATCCTCGTCTTCGTCGTGATGTTCGTTTTCCTCCAGAATTTCCGATACACGCTCATCCCCACGCTGGTGGTGCCGGTCGCCTTGCTAGGCACCCTGGCGATCATGCTGGCGACGGGCTTCTCCATCAACGTGCTGACCATGTTCGCCATGGTGCTGGCTATCGGCATTCTGGTCGACGACGCGATCGTCGTCGTCGAGAATGTGGAACGCATCATGGCCGAGGAGGGGCTGCCGCCGAAGGAAGCGACCCGCAAGGCAATGGGGCAGATCACCGGCGCCATCCTCGGCATCACACTGGTCCTCTCCTCCGTCTTCGTCCCGATGGCGTTCTTTCCCGGCTCGACGGGCATCATCTACCGGCAGTTCAGCCTGACGATGGTCGTCTCGATCCTGTTTTCCGCCTTCCTGGCGCTTTCGCTCACTCCCGCGCTTTGCGCCACTCTGTTGAAGCCCATCCCCAAGGGGCATCACGAGAAGCGCGGAATCGCAGGCTGGTTCAACCGGAGCTTCGGAAGGCTCACGAATGGCTATTCCGGCAGCGTCGCCGGTCTGGCGCGCCGCGCCGGGCGCATGATGGTGGTCTATCTCGCGCTTCTCGCCGGGCTTGGCTATCTGTTCCTCAATCTCCCGGGCGGCTTTGTTCCGAACGAGGACCAAGGCTTCCTGATCGTCGACGTGCAGGGACCGCCGGAGGCCAGCCGAAACCGCACGCTTGCGTCGCTTGAGCAGATCGAGAACGTGTTTCGGGCCGAACCTGCGGTCGAAAACACCGTCGCGATCCAGGGTTTCAGTTTCTCCGGCACGGGTCCCAACGCCGCGCTGGTATTCGTGACGCTGAAGGACTGGGCCGAGCGTGGCGAGGGCAATAGCGCCCAGGAAATCGCCAACCGCGCCAACATGCAGTTGTTTGCGCTGAAGGACGCCACGACCTTTGCCCTTTCGCCGCCGCCGATCGAAGGTTTCGGCGTGTCGAACGGCTTCACCTTCCGTCTGCAGGATCGCGGCGGAAACGGCCAGGCCGCCCTCAATGCCGCCGCCGGCGAATTGATGGCGAAAGCATCGCAATCCGGCCTCATCGTCGGCATCCGGCCGGAAGGCATGCCGGATGCCGCACAGCTTCTGCTGGTCATAGACCGGGAGAAGGCGAATACTTTCGGGGTCACCTTCGCCGATATCAACGACACCATCACGGCAAATCTCGGATCCGCGTATATCAACGACTTCCCGAACACGGGCCGCATGCAGCGTGTCATCGTACAGGCGCTGGACAAGGACCGGCTGCAGGCCGAAGACCTGCTGAAGCTGAATGTCCGGAACGTGCATGGCGGAATGGTGCCGCTGTCCTCCTTCGCCATCGCCGAATGGCAGAAGGGGCCGGCCCAGATCGTGGGTTACAACGGTTATCCGACCGTTCGCATTTCCGGCGAACCGGCCCCGGGCGTGTCGTCAGGTGCCGCGATCGCCGAGATGGAGCGTCTTGCATCCGAGCTGCCGGAGGGCTTCGGCTTCGAGTGGACGGGCCAGTCGCTGGAGGAGATCACATCGGGCACTCAGGCGCCGATCCTCTTCGGGCTCAGCATCCTGTTCGTCTTCCTTCTGCTCGCCGGTCTCTACGAAAGCTGGTCGATTCCGCTGTCGGTCATGCTCGTCGTGCCGCTCGGCGTTATCGGTTCCGTGCTCGCGGTGATGTTGCGCGACATGCCGAACGATATCTACTTCAAGGTCGGTCTGATTGCGATCATTGGTCTCTCTGCCAAGAACGCCATCCTGATCGTCGAATTTGCCAAGGACTACTTTGCCGAGGGCAAGTCGCTTGCCGATTCGGCGGTTGCGGCCGCCCGCGTCCGCTTCCGCCCGATCATCATGACCTCGCTCGCCTTTACGCTCGGCGTGGTGCCGCTTGCCATCGCGACGGGGCCGAGCGCCGCAAGCCAGAACGCGATCGGCACCGGCGTTCTCGGTGGCATGATTTCGGCCACGGTTCTGGCGATTTTCTTCGTTCCGGCCTTCTTCGTGTTCGTCCTCAGGGTATTGCGCACGAAGCGGCCCGATCCGGGACATGACGCAATTCCTGCCGCGGCGGCGCCACCGGTGTCTTCCTCCCACTAAGGGAGGATCGCGCACTGTGGCTACTGATATGAAGCGCCGGGAATGAAGGGATATCGGGAGATCAGGCTCTCGTTGATTTCGACGCCGAGACCAGGACCTTCCGGCGCCAGAATGATGCCGTCAACGATCTCGAAGGGTTTTCCGAGCTCATCGCGGAAGGCATTGATCGCCGAAACATCCGCCTCATAGATGAAGGCATTGGGCGCCACGGAAAGCGTGTGCAGGGAAGCTGCCGTGCTCAGGACCGAGGCACTCGTATGCGGGGCGAATTGAAGATGCCAGGTATCCGCCAGCGAGGCGATCTTGAGGATCTCGGTGATCCCTCCGGTCTTGCAACAGTCCGCCTGAACGAACTGGACGATCTGTTCCGAGATCAGTGCGCGCAGTTCATGCCGGGTGAAATGGTTTTCGCCGGCAGCGAGCGGTGTCGGTGTCACGTCGCGCAGGCGACGGTACCCCGGCAGATTGTCGGGTGTGAACGGCTCCTCCAGCCAGGCTAGGCGTCCGGCATCGCA
Organism: Neorhizobium descurainiae; assembly: GCF_051400715.1. Lineage (NCBI taxonomy): Bacteria > Pseudomonadati > Pseudomonadota > Alphaproteobacteria > Hyphomicrobiales > Rhizobiaceae > Neorhizobium > Neorhizobium descurainiae. Next base: position 118,567 of record NZ_JBLFFK010000013.1, on the reverse strand, counting down.
GAGTTCGGCAATGCGGGCGATATCGGAGGTCCTGTAGCGCGTCCCGGCATCCGCGGCGAGCGTGATTTCAGGCCCGAAGGCGGCCCGGATCGCGCTGACGCGTTCGAGGTCCTTCTCCATCGTGTCGCCGACGCGCAGTTTCATGAAGTCGTAGCCGCGCCCTATGAACTGCTCGATCTCGCGTTTCAGATCATCGACCGGCTGAAAGCCGAGGCTGATGCCGCCGGCATAGGCACGGATCGGCCGCCGTGCGCCGCCCAGCAACCGGAAGACGGGCTGGTTAAGATCCTTGCCCTTGATGTCCCAAAGCGCCAGATCGACGCCGCTGAGCCCGATGACCGCCGCAGCACCCGGCCCGTGAGTGGCGATGAAGCGCCTATAGCTCCTGTCCCAGATCGCTTCCGTCTCGTGCGCGTCCATGCCGACAAGCGAAGGGCCGAGCGCGTCGTTGATGAAGGCGGCGATCGTGCTTGGCGTCTGTGCGTGATGCGCTTCGCCATAACCGACGATGCCGTCTTCGGTTTCGATGCGGACGAGCACCATGTCGCGTTTTGCCGAACGCCCTACGGCGAACACCGCTCCGCCGGGCGTCGAGCAGGAGAGCGCAAAGGCCTGGACACGCTTTATCTTCGTCATGGTCTCGTTCCTATCTTTCTTCGCCTCACGAGCGCCTCATCCCTTCACGGCGCCGCCGCCCACTCCGGAAACCAGATGTTTTTGCAGGAAGAAGAAGACGAGCAGTATGGGGAGCGCCGTGATCACGCCGCCGGCCATCAGCACGCCCCAGTCGGTCGTGTACTGGCCGATCAAGCCGCTAAGGCCGAGCGGAAGCGTGCGGTTCTTTTCACTGAGGATGAAGGTGCTGGCATAGAGAAATTCATTCCAGCTGTGGATCATTACCCAGGTCGCGACGGCCACGATTCCGGGCTTCGCCATCGGCAGTATGACCTTCCAGAACGCCTGCCAGCGCGTGCAGCCATCCATGCGTGCCGCGTCTTCAAGGGAATGCGGCACCTGGGAAAAGAAGCCCCGCATGAGCCACACGCAGAGCGGCAGCATATAGCTGAGATAGACAGGGATCAGTCCCCACAGGCTGTCCAGCCAGCCGAGCAGGCGAAGCTGCGCATAGAAGGGAATGAGCAGCAGCACCGGCGGAAACATCTGCCCGTACAGCATGAACAATGGAAGCACGACCGAACCCTTGAAGCGGTGCCGCGCCATGGCATAGCCGGCCGTCACCGAAATGAGCACGCTGACGAGCGTCACGCTGGCCGTCAGGAGCAGGCTGTTCATCGCGAAGCGCCAGAACTGTGCTCCGACGAGCAAGTCAATGTAATTCTGGATCGTCACCGTGTGCGGAACGAGGCTCGGCGGGCGCTGGAAGATCTCGTCCTTGGCCCTCAGTGAGGTTGCGATCATCCAGTAGAACGGGAAGACCGCCCAGACGAATGCGATCCACAGCGCGGCATAGGCGAGAATCTTGCGAAAGGCCTTCGTACGCTGATGTGCGGCGACGCCGGTTGCCGCGGACGCCCGGCTGTCGGAGGAGAGTATGGCAGCAGTCAAGGTCAATCCTCCTCCCGGGCCTGGATGAGTTTCAGATAGATCGTCGTAGCGACGACGAGGCCGGCAAAGAGCATCGTCGCGACCGCCGAGGCCAATCCGAGATCGAACCGCTTGAAACCGTATTTGTAAGCGAGCGTGAACAGGATTTCCGAGGAATTGAGCGGCCCGCCCTCGGTCATCAGCCAGATGGCGTTGAAGTTGTTCACGGTCAGAATGAAAGTCAGCACGGCGGCGATCGCGAAGGAGACGCGGATCTGCGGCAGGATGACGTACCAGAGCTTCTTCCAGCCGGATGCGCCATCCATGGATGCCGCTTCGAGGATGGATTTCGGCACAAGCTGCAAGGCTGCGAGCAGCAGAAGCATGACGAAAGGCGTGCCCTTCCAGATGCTTTCGACGGTGACGGCGTAAAGCGACGTTGCCGTATCGCCGAGCCAGGGATGGTAGGCATCGATGACGCCGAGTTTCAGCAACAGTTCGTTGACGATGCCGACGCTCGGATCGTACATCCACCGCCAGGTCAGCACCGCCACGACGCTCGGCACGACCCATGGCACCAGGATGCCGGAGCGGAAGAAGCCGATCCCCGGCATGGCCCGATGCAGGAGAAGCGCAAGCGCAAGGCCGAGGCCAAGCTGGGCGACAACGTTGAGAACCACCCAGACAATGGTGTTTTGCAACGCTCGGACGAAATTGGGGTCGGCAAAGACACGCTCGAAATTGCGCAAACCGACGAAATCCATGTCGCCGCTGTTCAGGCTCCGCAGCGTCACATCGTAGAAGGCGGTCATGACGCCTGAAACGACGGGGTACACCACCACGCCGAGCACGATGACCACTGCCGGCAGGACCATGATATAGGGATAGACGCGCGCACCGAGCCCGGTTTCGAATATAGAGGACCAGGTTGGTTTCAATCCGGGCCGGTGAACGGTGCGCACGGTCATCTCACTTCTCCAGCAGGTTCTTGATCGCCGCATCCGCCTCGGTCATGGCGTCCTTGGCGGGCTTTCCGCGGATGACGGAATCCCAGACATTGGCGAAGACGTCGGTATGCATCTGGGTCCAGGCGGCGACGACCGGCCGCGCACGCCCTGCGGCCGCCTGTTGCATGAAAGGCTGCATGTTGGGCGGCAATGCCGCGATGGCCTCGGGCGTTGCAGCCTTCTTCAGGGCGGAAAGGCGATTGTATTTGCGCATGAGGGCGATGCTGCGTTCACCGGAGAGCCATCGGACCAGCTCGAAACTGGCTTCCGGCACAGAGGTATTCGCCTTGATGGAGAGATCAAAGCCGCCGATGACCGTCGCGGCCTCCTTGCCGGCGGGAAGCGGATGTACTGAGAACTTCAGGTTGGGATTGGCCTTGGCCACGGCGGCCAGCGCCCAGTCGCCGGTAACCACCATGCCGGCGCGTTCCTGGACGAACGGCGCGTGCACCTCATCCCAGTTGCCTGCGGTCAGCACGGAATCCGGCATCGCCTTCGATTCCGAATAAAGCTTCGCCAGGAAATCGACGGCTTCGATCGAGGCCGGATCGGCGATATGCGATTTGCCTTCCGCATCGATGATATCGCCGCCGTTCTGCCAGATGAAGCTGTAGAGCTGGAAAGCTCCCATGCGATTGCCGCCGAAGCTCGCGCCGTAGGTCTGCTTCTCCTTGTTGGTCATCGCAACGGCGGCATCATGGAATTCCTGCCATGTCGCCGGCGCTTTCTTGATGCCGGCATCCGCGAGCATCTTGTCGTTCACGAGAAGCGCGACATTGTTCGTGTAGAGCGGCAATGCGTATTGTTTCTGCTCGAAGCGGCCGCTGGAATAAGGCCCCGGCTGGTATTCCGAAGCGACGGGGTCTGCCTTTTCCGTGATGTCGGCCAGGAGGCCGGCATCTGCGAGGCCTGCCACCCACGCGATGTCGAGCGTCATGACATCCGGCCCGGCGCCGCCGGACAGGGCGACGAACAGCTTCTGCTCCATTTCGATGGGCGGTACCGCCTGCACTTCGACGGTGTGGCCGGTGGCGGCCTGGAAAGCCTTCAATTCTTCATAGAGCGGTGCATCGGGACCGTTGGCCAACGCCGCGTTGACCCACATGACGATGTTATCTGCAAAGGCCGGCGAGGAGCCGAGGCTCAACGCCAGGACGGCGGCTGCGGCGCCGCCTTTCAGCATGCTGCGAACGTTCATGATCTCCTCCACTATGTCGTTCGGTATGCGGCTAGTCAGTCTCCGTTCTTCCGGACAAGGCAGCCCCCCGCTGCCCCTCCCTGATCGGCGGGAACCAGATGATGTCCTCGCCGATCCAGCTTTCGATATCCGCCCCCATGGGGGGAGAGGTCGACGAAACTTCACCGCCCGCAATGCCTGAAATGCCGTTGCCTCCGACGACTCCGACCGCCTCCACGGTCCAGGCGTCGCCCTCGCCTGCGAATGCCATGTCCGGAACCGTCATGCTCCCCGAGGAAGGCTGGAAATGGAGAAGGATCGCCTTGCGGTTCTTCTCATCCGTCGAGAGGAGAATCTGGGCATCGCGGCGGATAAAGACGGGCACCTTTTCGAGCGGCACGTCGTGGATCCGCCATGCCGGCCCCGCGACCCATTCACCCGCCAGCACGTCGTACCAGTCGCCATGGGGCAGATAGACCGCCCGAGTATTTCCGTAGAAGGCCACGGGCGCGACCAGAATGTCGTCGCCGAGCATATATTGCTGGTCCCAGTCGTTGATGCTCTTCCAGTCGATTTCCGGAAAGGTGAGAGGCATCATCCTCAGCAGGGGCATTCCCCCGTCGGCAGCCTCGCGGCCGTAGCGCCGAAAGACCGGCAGGAGGGCGAGGTGAAGCTTGGCGTAGCGCTTGAAGATTTCGATCGAGCCCTCGTCCATGTCCCACGGCTCCCGGCATCCGAGCCCGTGCAGCATCATCAGCGGCGTGAAGCAGGAGAACTGTGTCCAGCGCGCAAAGACCTGCGGCGTCGGCGTGCCGAAATAGCCGCCGAGATCGCTGCCGACGAACGACCAGCCCGCGAGGCTCGCGCTTTGCGCGGCGCGGATCGCCGAGGACAGGCCGGTCTTGGGGCAGAAGTCCGATGTCTGGTCGCCGCTCCAGACGGGTGCCCGCACGCGCGGCGAGCCCGATCGGCTGATGATCGCCGGTGTCCTGCCGTCGAATGCGTCGATCGTGGCTTCCAGATAATAACGCACGAAGGCGTTATGGGCGCGGCCACCTGTCTCCCCGGATTTCAGGACCGCATGTTCGGGCAGCTGTTCGCCGAAATCCGCCTTGAAACCTTTGATCCCAAGATTCAGCAGATTGCGCAGGTTCTCCGACCACCAGGCGCTCGCTTCGGGATTGGAGAAGTCGATCAACGCCGCCACGATATTGGGGTTCGCGCCGGGCCGGCGGGTGATCAATTGACCGTCCTTGTCGACGATGACATAGCCGTTTTCCCTGGCATGGTCGAAGGATCGAGTGCCGACGACCACCCACGGGCAGAGCCAGAGATAGATGCCGGTCCCGTTCTCCTTCATGCGGGATACCATGTCCCAGGCATCCGGATATTTTTCCGTATCGAAGGCGAAGGAATGAACCTCGCTCGCCCAATAGGCGTCGATCAGCTTGATGCCCATGGGCAGGCCGAGCCGGGCATGTCCTGCAATATCTGCCGCCACCGTTTTCGCATTCTCGAAACGCCAATCCCCGGCCTTCCACAGGCTGAAGAAACTGTCTTCCGGCATCAGCGGCGGGCCGATCCTGCCGATCAGCGCCTTGTAGAGATCGCCGAGGCTGCCGAGATGGATTTCCAGTTCGAGCCGGTCGCCCTCCACCTGGATGCGCAGCATGTGCGGATCGAACGGAGCGGCGATATGGAAGACAGCCGGCGCTTCGTCGGGTAGAAACAGGGCATAGCCGAGTGTCGTCGCGATCCACGGACTTGGAAGATACGTGCCGCTGCCGAGCCCGAAGTTCTCCAGATAGTAGCGGACCGACTGGCCGCGCAGGTCGAGTGTCTCGAAGCGCTCGCCACCGCCGAACGCCTGGAAGGATGCGGGTACGGGAAAGGCGATGTCGATCGCCGCTGCATCCTTTTTCGAGACGATGATGCGGAAGCTGCGGCCATTGTTCCCGGTCTCCTCTTCAACGCGGGCACCGCAGCGCTCGAACGGTTCCCATATCCAGGAATCTCCCGGCTTGCGCCAGCCGATGGTGGCCGGACGGTACGGCGCATCTGCGGACAGCATGGCGGAAAGGGTGTTCAGGTCCCCGTCAGCCATGATCCACCTCTACGCCGAGCTGCCGGCCCAGATGTCGAACGGCATTCCCCCAGCGGCCGTAGACCGCCGTCACGTGATGTTCGTAGCCGTTGTCGATGAACCGGCGGATCAAGGCTTCGGCTCCGCCGCCGGTGGGGCGGAAATAGCCCGCCGCGCGATTGGCCCCGGAACGCTGCTTTTCGATCTCCCCCTCCGTCACGAAGATGCGCAGCGTTCCGTCCGGCCGCATGGAGAGCCGGAAGAGCGTGATATCGCCGGCCCGAAGGGGAAAGCTCTCCTGCTTCAGCGCCGTATCGAGCGAGCGCGGCCCATCGGCAAGCCGGGGGCTGACGCCGTAATGCCATAGGACGAGCCGATCGTTGGCGCGGTCGAAGCCGGAAATATCCGTGAGGAAAGGCAGCGAGGCCGGGTCGAACGCCCGGGCGACAAGTGCGCTGACAGCACCCATCACGTCGCCTTCGGGAGCCAAGGGAACGGTGCGGTCCTGCAGCTCTCCCAAGGCCGCCCAGGTACCTTTGAAATCCTCGGCGTACAGGATTTCCGGCCAGTCGCGCAGGGCGATCGCGTCGGCATCGATACGATCGAGACCGGCCTCCAGGCGAGCATAGGTGCGCCCGAGCGTGATCCTGCCGTTCTCTGCGCCGCCGCCATCGAAACCCGCTTCGCTCCAGCGGGCGGCGTTTTCCCGTTCCTTCGCAGGCTCCGCCTTGCAGCCTTCGAGGAAGCGGACGAGCGTGCTCTGGACGATCGTGATGCCCAGCGCGCGCTTCAGCGCCCAGGGATCGACGGCGAGATTGGTGAACCAGTCCGCATGGCTGCCCACGAGCGCGACGCGAGCGCCTTTGATCTTTGCATGTGCCCTGGCGCCGGCGGCGAAGCCGGCAAGTTCCTGAGCAAGTTCCACGTTGTCGGGATTGCCCAGCAGAAGCGTGAATTTGCGGCCGAAACGGGAAAGCGTCGAGGCCCAAAGCTGGGCTCCGCAAAGCGAATTGGTGACGATTTCGCCCGGCTCCTCGAGTGCCCACAGGGCGATGGGCATCGAGCGCTCGCCTATCGCCGCCAGGACGGTGTGGAGCAGTTCGGCGGTGCAGAAGGTCGAAAGCTGAATGACCAGTCCGTCCAGTGCGTCGAGATCGAGTTCCTGCAAGGCGACCGCGCAGCTTGCGGGATCACGGACGAGCCTGTCTGAAAACTTGAGGCAGCCTGCCAGACGCGCTTCATCGGCAAGACGCTGCGTTTCGGCGATCAGGGCATTTGCGGCGGCCTCCGGGAATAGGGAGGAGGCGACGAAAAGAACGCCCACCCGTGTTTGCTTCGTCTCGACCGGCGGATTTCTGGTCAGCATCTACGCGATCTCCTCCAGCGCGGTCCGCGGATCCGCCTTCGCATCCAGCCCCCCGCTGCGCACGAAACAATAAGCTGCGTAATAGAGCGCCGCTCTCGGATCGTTGCCGATCGACGGCGCGATGAAGGAGAGCGCAAGGCGGCTTTCGTGGAAACCGCCCAGCAGGCTCTCGTTCAGCCCTTCGGCAATCGCCTTCCGGTCCTCGGCGGGCATAAGGGAAGGCCATCCGCTCACCACGACGGAAGAAAGCGGATGCAGGTTGAGCGCATTTCCAAGACCGAGCCCAAGCATGAACAGGCGCTCGCGCAGCGTATCATGCACGCTCTGATCCAGAGCCAGCGTTTCGATGAAGCTGTCGCCGCGGCTCAGCACGGCGCTGTCCGCGACGCCGATGATCTTCGAGATCGCCCGCAGCGACGTATAGGCCTCGATGCAGCCCTTGTGGCCGCAGCGGCACGGCAGCCCGTTGCGTTCGATCACCATGTGGCCGATTTCGAAGGCTGAAAACGCATCGACCGGGGCGCTCTCGTCGACGATGACGCCGGCCACGCCATGGCCCACGAACAGGAAGAGGTGATCGCCGGATACCGGATATTTAGTCGTGTTGGAATAACGATGGAAGGCCGCCTGGGCGATGACCGAATTGGTGAGGGTCACCGATATGCCGCCCAGCGTATCGGCAAGAAAGGTCTGCAGCCGATCCATGTCCCAGGGATAGATCGGGTTGCCGGCAGCACGCCCGTATCCGGGGATGGAAAGTGCCGCCTGCCGTATCGTGGCGCCACGGTGGTCGATCCAGCCCCGCATCGTTCCCACGCTCTCGACGAAAATGCGCTCGAATTCGTCCTGATCGAGATGCGGAGACGCAGGCAGGCGCTCGACATAGTTCAGTGCGCCGCTCAGATCGCCGATGCCGAAGGAAAGACGGCTGTTGGATAGCTCTATGCCAGCGATGGCAATATCCTTGCTTAATGTAACTCGCGCCGTCGGTCCGCCGGAATAAGGTGCCTGCTGGCGCGTTTCTTGAACTAGATTTTCAGCCCGTAATTCAGCCAGAATACGGGAGACGCTGGCCTCTGTGAGTTTGGTTTCCCTTGCGATTGACGGGCGAAACGCGCCTCCGGATCGCAACAAGCTCTCCAGAACCGTTGCCCGCGTCTCCCGTCTGCTTCTCGGTGTGAACCGCACCAACGTTGTGATCCTAGATATTTACACTGTGTAATTAGTGTGCTTTAAAAAAATCCGATGTCAACACGGGAGAGAGAAAAAGTGGCAGAGTTGACACTGCGGGGGGTGGAGAAGCGTTTCGGCGTGGTCGAGGCGGTCAAGGCTCTCGATCTCGACATCGCAGATGGCGAATTTATCGTCCTTGTCGGACCGTCCGGCTGCGGAAAGAGCACGTTGCTTCGGGTTATTGCAGGCCTTGAAGAGATTTCCGGCGGAGACATTCTTCTCGACGGAAGAAGCCTGAACGCAGTCGCGCCGCGCGATCGCGACATGGCGATGGTGTTCCAGGACTATGCGCTCTATCCCCATATGACGGTCGCTGAAAATCTCGGCTTCGCCTTGAAGATGCGGGATGTGCCGGGCCGGGAAATCGAGCGGAACGTGGCCGAGGTCGCCCGGATGCTCGAGCTCGACACGCTTCTGGATCGCAAGCCCCGCGCTCTGTCCGGAGGACAGCGTCAGCGTGTTGCCCTTGGGCGGGCGCTGATCCGCAACCCGAAGATTTTTCTGTTTGACGAGCCTCTCTCCAATCTCGATGCCAAGCTCAGGGTCGGCATGCGCATGGAGATCAGGAAGCTGCAGGTATCGTTGAAGACGACCAGCATCTACGTGACGCATGACCAGATCGAGGCCATGACGATGGCCGACCGGATCGTGGTGCTGAGGCACGGCGAGGTCCAGCAGATCGGCACCCCGATCGAAATCTACCAGCGGCCCGTGAACAGTTTCGTCGGTACGTTCATCGGTTCGCCGCCGATGAGCCTGCTGCCGGCTTCGCTCCGCGCGGACGAAGAAGGCGCTTTCCTCGATTTCGGTGAAGGACAGCAGATCCGCCTTTCGAAAGAGCGTGCCAAGGCTCTTGAGCGCGCAGGCGTCGCAAATGTGGAGGTCGGATTGCGTGCCGAGCACATATCGCTCGATGCTGAACCTTCGGATCCCGGCGCCGTCTTTGCATCCGATATCGTCCTGGTGGAGGAGCATGGGGCCGATTCGATTGCCGTCGTGAGGCTCGGAAACCGCGAGGCGATGGCGCGGGTGAAGCCGGGATCGGCACATACTGGGGAAACCGAGCGGCGTTTCCGGGTGGATGTCGGCGGCCTGCATCTTTTCCATCCCGACACGGGTGCCAGCATTGCCTGATCGTCGGCCCGGTTCAGTCTTCTGCGTCGGTCTCGCGACCCGGGATACGATCATGACGGTTGCCTCGATTCCGACTGAGCCGATCAAGATCTATGCACAAGCTCGCCGCGATGTAGGAGGCGGCCCCGCGGCGACCGCAAGCGTCGCCATTGCCCGGCTTGGAGGAAGGCCCTTCTTCGCCGGCCGGATCGGCGATGATCCGACGGGCGCAGCTTTGCGCGGAGAGCTTGCCGACGAAAAGGTGGATACCGCATGGCTGAAATCCTTCGAAGGATATCTGTCGCCCGGGTCGGTGATTCTCGTTGACGCAAACGGCGAGCGGCTGATCGTCGCCTATTCCGATCCCGATCTGCCCGCGGATGCCGATTGGCTGATGCCGGATGATCTCGGCGGCGCCGTTCTTTGCGATCTCTCCTGGCCGCAGGGTGCGCTGAAATCCCTGGCGGCTGCACGCAAGCAAGGCATTCCGGCCGTGCTGGATGCCGATATATCGCGGCATGACGGCACGGTCGTGAGCGCGATCGTATCCGCGGCGGATCATGTGGTTTTCTCGCGGCCCGGTCTGGCTCAACTGACAGGTGTCGATGATATCGGGACAGGCCTCAAAAGGGCGGCACTTCCTTCCCACAGGCTCATAGGCGTGACCGATGGGGCGGACGGACTCTATTGGCTGGACGATGGAACGCTGCGCAACGTGCGTGCGCCCGCGGTAGAGGTCGTCGACACCGTGGGAGCCGGGGATGCCTTCCACGGAGCACTGGCGCTTGCGCTCTCCCGCCATTGGCCGCTCGATCGGGCCATCGCGTTCTCGAATGCGGTTGCCGCATTGAAATGCACGCGGCCTGGCGGCCGGGCTGGCCTTCCGACAGCAGCCGATGTGAGCCGTTTCGATCCTTCTTTCACTTTTCCCTGATGCGGCTTCCCGGCCGTATCCATCTCAATCTCGTTTAGGAGCAAGGCCTTGCAACGGAACAGCCGACTTGATGAGAAACTGGCGCGCATCCGGCGCGATCCCGCCGGAAGCAAGGAGTTCCTGATCTGCGACGCCAAGGATCCGGACATGGCGCGCGGGATTGCTGCCCTGGGAACGGTCCGTGATGCCGAAGGGCGAGAGAGGCCGGCGACACGAGCGGAGTTCCTGGAAACCGTCCGCGCGATCGTTCGGCAGGATATCGTCGATCTGATGCTGCTCTCGCCCTATAATCTGCATCGGCTGGCGATCGAGGAGGAGATTTTCGAAGGCAGCCGCATGGCGCGCGCGGCCCGTGTCAACGACACGACGGAAATCTGGCTGCCCAGGCACGGTGCCTATCGCCAGTCCGCCTCCCGTCCCTTCCGAACTGCGGATCTCTCGCGGGTGATGTTCGGCGGCCGCGAGCCGAAGTCCGATGTCATCGGCGCCGATCTCGGTCTCTACAGCCTGACCTTTGTCAACGACGTGGAGGCTGATCATCGGACGCTGACGGCCTACAACGAATTCCGCGCGGAATGTAATAGGCTCGGCTTCCGGCATTTCCTGGAGGTCTTCAATCCGAATGTCGGAACGTTGGAGGGAGACGATATCGGTGCATTCGTGAACGACTGCATCGTGCGTTGCCTGGCCGGCATCGATCGCGACGCCGCACCGGTTTTCCTGAAGGTTGCCTATAACGGTCCGCGGGCAATGGAAGAGCTTGTGACCTATGACGACGAGACGATCGTCGGCGTGCTCGGCGGTGCCGCAGGCACGACGCGCGATACTTTCGAACTCCTGTTTCAGGGCAAGCGCTACGGGGCTCGTCTGGCGCTGTTCGGCCGCAAGATCAACCAGGCCGAAGCACCCCTCGATCTTATCGAAATCCTGCGCGCCATCGCCGACGATGAAATCCAACCCGAAGAGGCCGTTGCCCTTTATCACGACCGTCTCGCCAGGAGGTCCATCCGCCCCCATCGCCCCATCGAAGAAGACGGGCAGATTACCTCCGCAAACCTGCAGAGGGGAAAAGGATAGCGAACGGCGCCGCAATTGGCCTCGGCTTACCCCTGATCGGGAACGACGACCAGCTTGCCGATAAAATTCTTGGCCATGAAATCGCCCTGCGCGCGATGGAACTCGGATAACGGATAGACGCCGCCGACGAGCGGCCGGACCTTTCCGCTTTCGATATAGCCGACGAGGCGGCGAAAATCGGCACGGCTTCCCTGGCTCGAACCATGCAGCTCAAGCTGTTTCAGATACATCGTGCGCAAATCGAGTTGCACGACGGGGCCGGCGATCGCCCCTGCCGTGGTGTAGCGGCCTTCCGGACGAAGAATTTTCAGGAGATCATTGAACATCGGGCCGGCCACGAGATCGGCGACGACGTCGATCGGAGCACCGCCGGCCGCTTCGGCTACGGCTTCGACAAGATCGCTCTTTCCGCGCGTCACCACGGCTTCCGCGCCGATATCGAGGATCGCCTTTTCCTTGCCCGGACCTGCGACGGCGATCGGAATGGCGCCCCGTGCCCGCGCAAGCTGGATGATCGCCGAACCGACGCCTCCGGAAGCGCCCGTCACGAGTACCCGCTCTCCGGCTGAAAGCCTTGCCCTTTCCAGCATCCGTTCGCCGGTAAGGTAAGCGCAACAGAAGGTCGCAAGCTCGATATCGCTCATGTTCGTATCGACCACATGGGCGTTTTCGGCAGGCAGCGCCATGTATTCGGCATAGCCGCCGTCTCGGCCATGGCCCATGTAATCGATATCCGCAAGGCTGTCATCCTCGCGATTGTAGATGGAGAAATCGACCATCACCCGCTCGCCGATGCGGGAAGGATCGACGCCTTCACCGACTGCGACCACGTGACCGACGGTATCAGTGCCCTGTATGCGCGGAAAGGTGAGCGTATTTCCCTGCCGCCGCCAGGTGGAGACTGCGTCGGGATCGTCCTCGGTGCCGTAGGCGCCCTGGCGCACCCAGACATCGGTATTGTTCATGCCGCAGGCAGTCACGCGGATGAGAACTTCCCCGGCTGCGAGCCTGGGCACGGGAACATCCTGCCGGTAGACGAGCTTGTCGAGCCCGCCATGGCCGGTCAGCAGCACGGCCGCCATCATTTCGGGAATCGAGGTCATGCGTCTTCTCCCGTCAGCGGTTTGCAAAGACGCTGTCGATCGCCTCGGACGTCGCCTTGACGACGATATCCGCCTCTTCGCGGGTGAGGCAGAGCGGCGGCGCGAAGCCGAGGATATCGCCCTGCGGCATGGCGCGGCCGATGACGCCGCGTTCCAGAAGTGCTGCTGCAATCTGTGGGCCGATCTTTTGAGAAGCATCGAAGAACTTGCGGTCGTCCTTGTCTTCCACGAATTCCACGGCGGCCATCAGGCCGTCGCCGCGCACCTCGCCCACATGCTTGTGGTCCGCCACGGCCCTGGCCAGCTCGGACCGGAAATAGGCGCCGGTCTCGCCGGCATTGTGCACAAGGCCAAGTTCATCGATCAGTTCGAGATTGGCGATGCCGGCCGCAGCGCAGATCGGATGGGATGAATAGGTCCAGCCATGGCCGATGGCACCGAGCTCGTCGGAACCCTGCACGAGGACCTGCCAGAACCGGTCTGAAACGATCGTGCCGGAGAGAGGCGCATAGGCCGAGGTCAGTCCCTTGGCGATGGTGATGAGGTCCGGCTTCATGCCGTAATGGTCGGAGCCGAACATGGTGCCGAGCCGGCCGAAGCCGGTGACGACCTCGTCGGCCACGAGCAGGATGTCGTACTTACTGAGCACGGCCTGGATCTTCTCCCAATAGCCTTTCGGGGGCGGCACGATGCCGCCGGTGCCGAGGATCGGCTCGCCGATGAAGGCCGCGATCGTCTCCGGACCTTCCGCCACAATCAATTCTTCCAGCTTGTCGGCGCAATATTGCGAGAACTGCTCCTCGCTCATCGAGCGGTCCGGGCGGCGGAAGTAATAGGGTGCTTCGGTATGCAGGATCGGCACGCGCGGCAGGTCGAAAGCATTGTGGAAGAGTTCGAGGCCGGTGAGGCTGCCGGTCATCACGCCGGAGCCGTGATAGCCGCGCCAGCGCGAGATGATCTTCTTCTTTTCCGGCCGTCCGAGGATGTTGTTGTAATACCAGATCAGCTTGATGTTGGTCTCGTTGGCGTCCGAGCCGGAAAGACCGAAATAGACCCTCGACATGCCTTCCGGCGCCCGGTCGATGATCATCTTGGAAAGCGTGATCGAGGCTTCCGTGCCGTGGCCGACATAGGCATGGTAATAGGCGAGATTCCGGGCTTGCTCGGCGATCGCATCGGCGATCTTCTGTCGGCCGTAGCCGACATTGACGCAGTAGAGGCCGGCGAAGGCGTCGAGGCTGGTGCGGCCGTTCCTGTCGGTGATGTAGACGCCTTCGCCGCTGCCGATCACCCGCGTCGGTGTTTCGCCGCGCGCATGCATGCCCATATGGGTCGACGGATGGAAGAAGTGGTCCCGGTCCCAGGCGGTGAGTTCGTTGTTTCTTTCGAGCATTGGCTTTTCCTTCAAGGTTGTGGGACCGCTCAGCCGGCGGTGTCGATGCAGAGGTATTTGAGTTCGGTGAAAGCCTCGATGCCGTGGCGGGAGCCTTCCCGCCCGAGGCCGGACTGTTTCCAGCCGCCGAAGGGGACCGGTCCGCCGGTGATCTTCACGCGGTTGATCGCGACCATCCCGTATTCGAGCGCGCGGCCGAGGCGCATCTGCCGCGCGCCGTTTTCGGTGACCGCATAGGCGACGAGCCCGTATTCGGTGTCGTTGGCGCGGGCGACGACCTCTTCCTCCGTGTCGAAGGCGGTGACGGCCGCGACCGGCCCGAAGGTCTCCTCGCGCATGATGGCAGCATCTTGCGGCACATCCACGATGAGCGTCGGCTCGAAGAACAGCGGACCGGCCTTGTGGCGCTTGCCGCCGGCAATCAGCTTGGCACCCCTGTCGAGCGCATCCTTCACCTGCGTCTCGACCTTCGTCACAGCTCGCTCATGCATCAGCGGACCGATATCGATGCCATCAGTCAGCCCATCACCAACCTTCAACGCGATAATCCGCTTGGCGAAGGCCTCGTTGAAGGCTTCGAGGATCGGTCGCTGGACGAAAATCCGGTTGGCGGCAAGGCAATCCTGCCCGGATGTGGCGAATTTGGCGGCGGTCGCGATATCGGCGGCGCGATCGATGTCGGCATCGTCGAAGACGATCAAAGGCGCATGGCCGCCGAGTTCCATCACCAGCCGTTTCATCGTTGGTGCGCATTGCGCGGCGATCAATCGGCCGATCTCGGTGGAGCCGGTAAAGCTCATCGCCCGCACCTGTGCGTCTTCGCAGAGCCGGCCGACGATGGTCGCTGCGTCACCGGTGACGACGTTGAACACGCCTGCGGGCATTCCTGCGCGCTCGGCAAGTTCGGCAAGCGCCAGTGCCGAAAGCGGCGTTTCGGAAGAAGGGTGCGCGACGACCGTGCAGCCGGCGGCAAGTGCGGCGGCGGCCTTCCGCGTCACCATGGCGGAAGGGAAATTCCAGGGCGTGACGATGCCGACGACGCCAAGCGCCTCTCGGCGGACGATCATCTCCGTTTCAGGAAGGTGGCTGGTGACGCTCTCCGCGTTGACCCGCTTGCCTTCCTCGGCATACCACTCGATGAAAGAGGCGGCGTAATCGATCTCCCCGCGGGACTCTGCGATCGGCTTTCCCTGTTCGAGCGTCATGAGGAGGGCAAGGTCTTCCCTGGCGGCCAGCATCAGCCGGTACCATTCTTTCAGGATCGCCGCGCGCTCCTGCGGCAGCGTCGACCGCCAGGCAGGAAAGGCAGCCGCGGCGGCGTCGATTGCGGTACGGGTCTCCTCGGCGCCAAGGCTCGCGACCCAGGCAAGCGTCGCGGAGGAGGCGGGATCGGTCACCTGGAAGCTGCGGCCGTCGGAGCCGGCGACCCAGCGTCCATCCACATAGGCGAGGTCGCGCATCAGATGGCGGTCGGTGAGCCGCGTCAGGGCCTCGTGATAGGCGGGGCGTGCGAAAATTGCGGTCATGGCCAGATCCTCGTTCGGGTCGTGGCGCAAGTATCGCCTTGCCGGAACGAGAGATTGTCCATTCCGCGGCAGGAAAAGAGAGAGATGGTCTAAACTGGTCGGGCCTGGAGGAGAAACCGTCTACGATCGCTCGCCGGCATCCGTCTCGAAGAGAGCGGCGACAGGCACGCCCGTTTCCTCCTTCACCGTCTTCGTCACGATATAGGTGAAGTAGCGCTCGATACCGAGCTCGCGGTCGAGTAGGCCGTCGATCAGACGCTGATAGGCGTCGATGTCGGGGGACACGATCTTGGCGATATAATCGACGCCCCCGCCGACCGACCAGCACGCGGTGATCTCGGGAATGGCCGCCACGGCGCGCTCGAAACGGTCGAAATCGGCCTGGCGATGGTTGGCGAGCGTGATCTCCACCATGACGCTGGCAATTGGCGCGATCTTCCGCGGTGCAAGCCGGGCATGGTAGCCGGCTATGATGCCCGCCTTTTCCAGCTTGCGCAGGCGCATCCAGCAGGGTGTCGGCGAAAGACCGACCTTTTCGGCAAGCGCGAGCTTGGTGATCCGGCCATCGCCTTGGACCGCTTCGAGGATTCGGAGGTCTATGGCATCGAGTTTCATGTGGGTTCCCGGCTGCATCGCTGTTAAGAAAGACAATGAAAATTCGTTTTGCCATTGTCAATTGAACTGATTTTGAGCACAGTCAAAATCATGACAAATTGGCGCCCCGATCCATCCCAGCTTCGCCGACCGGCCTATCTTTCGCTCGCGGAGCAGATCGCGCGCGCCATTCAGGAGAGAAAGCTCGCCAACGGGACCAAGCTGCCGACCCATCGCCGCATGGCAGACGATCTTGGCCTTTCCGTCCAGACGGTGAGCCGAGCCTATGACGACCTCATCCGCCGGGGACTGATTTCCGGTGAAATCGGGCGGGGCAGCTTCGTGCAGACGCAGACGCGGGAGCCCGAACCGCCCTATCTGCCCGAAAGACTCGGCGAGGTCATCGATCTCTCGATCCTGAAACCGGTCTGCGAGCAGATTCATGTCGAAAGGATGCGACAGGCCTTCGCCTGGCTTTCGGAAAACCTGCCGGCGAGCTCGGCCCTGTCGTTCCGGCCGAACATGGTGTTTCCCCGTCACCGTGCCGTTGCGACCGAATGGCTGGCGCGCTGCGGCCTGGACGTGTCGCCGCTGAACGTCAGCCTGACGAACGGCGCGACGTCGGGAATGACGGTTGCATTGATGAGCGTCGCGCCCCCCGGCTCGACCGTCGCCACGGAAGCGGTCAGTCATCATACTCTCGTTCCGCTTTCTACCTATCTCGGCCTGCATCTCGAAGGGCTGGCGATCGATGAGGAAGGGATGATCCCCGATGCGCTGGACGAGGCCTGCCGCAAAGGGCCGATCCGGGCGATCTTCCTGCAGCCCTCGGTCATCAACCCCATGGCGGCTCTGATGAGCGCGAAGCGCAGGGAGGCGCTTGCGGCGGTGGCCGCCAAACATGACGTAGCCATCATCGAGAACGACATCCTTGGCCCCATGGTCGAGGATCGCGCGCCGCCGATGGCTGCTTTCGCTCCGGAACGAACGCTCTACGTGACGAGCTTCACGAAGATCACCGTTCCAGGCTTGCGCATCGGCTATCTTGTCGCGCCGGACCGCTACGTCGCGGCCGTCGCCAACCGGCATCTGGTCTCGAACTGGATGGCCACGCCGGCAATGGCCGAGATCGCCACGCGCTGGGTCAGTGACGGCACCGCCATGGAACTCGTCAACTGGCAGCGCCGCGCTCTGCTCAGTCGCCATGCCATCGCCGCCGAGATGCTGGCGGGCCTGACCTACCGGTCGCATCCGCAGAGCCTGCATGTATGGTTGCCGCTTTCCGGCAGTCATGCGGAGGATGCTTTCGTGTCGCAGGCGCGGTTGCGCGGCGTCGGGATCGCCCCGGGGAAGTCGTTCCACACGACGGATCACGGCTGGACGCCGGCCGTGCGCATCTCTTTGGGATCGACGACGGAAAGCGAGCTGCGCACCGGACTCGGGATCGTTGGCTCGCTGGCGCAGGGAAACCCGGAAGAGCTGCTGCTTGCGATTTGACGAAAGCGCCTGTCGTTTGTGCAGGCGGATAAATATTGTCATGATATTATTTTCCGAATTGACATGATTTCTTGAGGCCGTCATCGTTGATGTATTGCTTGTCTCAACAGGGAGAGACATGAATGGCATCGCCCATCATCCGCATCGACAGCATCGTGAAGAGATACGGCCCGCTGACCGTTCTCGACGGCCTATCGATGGACGTGATGCCGGGAGAGAAGCTGGCGCTGATCGGCCCCTCCGGCTCGGGCAAGACGACCATCCTGCGCATTCTGATGACGCTGGAAACGATCAGCGGCGGCCATATCGAGGTCGATGGCGAGCAGCTCTATCACATGAAGAAGGGTGCGGATCTCGTTCCGGCCGATGAGCGCCATCTGCATCGCATGCGCAAGAAGATCGGCATGGTCTTCCAGCACTTCAATCTGTTTCCGCACAAATGCGTCCTCGACAATGTCACGCTGGCGCCGATGCTGACCCAGGGTGTGGCGCGCGCGGATGCCGAAAAGCGGGCAATGGAACTGCTGGACATGGTCGGCATGGCGGACAAGGCCAAGAGCGTGCCGGCGCAGCTTTCCGGCGGACAGAAGCAGCGCGCCGCGATTGCCCGCGCCCTGGCGCTTTCGCCGAAAATCATGCTGTTCGACGAGGTGACGTCCGCGCTTGATCCGGAACTCGTCGAGGAGGTGCTGAGCGTCATGAAGCGGCTCGCCGCCGAAACGGACATGACCATGCTTCTCGTCACGCACGAGATGGGTTTTGCTCATGACTTTGCGGACCGCGTGCTGTTCTTCGATCGTGGGCGGATCGTGGAGGAAGGCAGGCCGGACGAGATTTTCCAGAATCCCAGGCAGGAACGCACCCAGACTTTCCTGCGCAAGATCATAGCGGCGGGGCACCGCGTCTGACCGCCGGAGGCGGCGACATAGCCCGAAGAATAATCAGGAACACCAGAGGAGTAGGGAACAATGAAAACAAGAATTCTTGCAGCCACCGCCAGCATCATGGCGCTCGTTGCCGTCGCCGGTGGCATTTCTGCATCCGCAGCGGATCTGGGGGAGCTTAAGGAACAGGGCTTTGCCCGTATCGCCATCGCCAACGAGCCGCCCTACACGGCGGTCGGTGCCGACGGCAAGGTGTCGGGTGCGGCGCCCGATGTCGCCCGCGTCATCTTCGAGCGCCTCGGCGTCAAGGAAGTGGTGGCCTCCATCTCCGAATATGGCGCTATGATCCCCGGCCTGCAGGCCGGTCGCCACGATGCCATCACCGCCGGCCTGTTCATGAAGCCGGAGCGCTGCAACGCGGTCGCCTATTCGGAGCCGATCCTTTGCGATGCGGAAGCCTTCGCGGTCAAGAAGGGCAACCCGCTGAAGCTGACGAGCTACAAGGACATTGCCGACAACGCGAATGCGAAGATCGGGGCGCCGGGCGGCGGCACCGAGGAGAAGCTCGCGCTTCAGGCCGGCGTGCCGCGTGATCGTGTCATCGTCGTGCCGGATGGGCAGAGCGGCATCAAGATGCTCCAGGACGGCCGCATCGACGTCTATTCGCTTCCGGTCCTTTCCATCCATGACCTCATGGACAAGGCGAAGGACCCGAATCTCGAAGTCGTCGCACCGGTGGTCGGCGCGCCGGTCTATTGCGATGGCGCGGCCTTCCGCAAGCAGGACGTGGCGCTTCGCGATGCCTTCGACGTCGAGCTCAAAAAGCTGAAGGAGTCCGGCGAGTTCGCCAAGCTCATCGAGCCCTATGGCTTCTCCGCCAAGGCCGCGATGTCGACGACCCGCGACAAGCAATGCGCTGCCGCGCAGTAAGAACTTACCCCTCACCCTGCCCCTCTCCCCGCAAGCGGGAGAGGGGACGTTGGGCGCTGACGGTGCCGCATCAGCCTCTCCGCGAATGCGGAAAAGGTGCTCGCAGGCGGATGAGGGGCAGAGCCACCGAAAGAGACTAGGAACCCAGGCCTGATGATCGATTGGTCCGGCTATTTGTCGCTGATTCTGGAAGGCGCACTGGTGACGCTGCAACTGACCGTCATGGGGTCGGCTCTGGCGCTGGTGATGGCTTTCCTGGCCGGACTCGGCCGTCTCTCGCGCTTCTTCGTCGTGCGGGCGCTCGCCACGACCTATATCGAGTTCTTCCGTGGCACGTCGATCTTCGTGCAGCTCTTCTGGGTCTATTTCGTCCTCCCCTTCGCGGGCTTCACTCTTACGCCACTTCAGGCGGGCGTGCTGGCGCTGGGGCTCAACGTCGGCGCCTATGCAGCCGAAGTCGTGCGGGGTGCCGTCAAGGCCGTCGGACGGGAACAGACGGAGGCCTGTACGGCTCTCAATCTCTCCCGTTACCAGCGCATGCGTCATGTGATCCTGCCGCAGGCGCTGCCCCTGATGCTGCCGACCTTCTGCAACAATGCCATCGAACTCCTGAAAGGCACGGCGGTCGTGTCGCTGATCTCGCTGACGGACCTGACCTTCCAGGCGCAGGTCGTCCGCGCGCAGACCGGCAATACGCTCATTCCCTTCACGACGATCCTCATTCTCTACTTCGCCATGGCCTGGGTTATCTCGGTTTCCATGCGCTGGCTGGAGCGGCGGATGACGCGCAACCTCGATGGCGTGAGGATCTGACCATGGAATGGGATTGGGATTTCGTCTGGCAGATCATGCCGACCCTGCTCGAAGGGTTCAAGATCACCATTCTGGCGACCGTTCTCGGTGCGGCGGTGGCTGCGGTGGTCGGTCTCGCGCTCGCCATCGCGCGCCGTTCATCGATCGCCGCAGTCTCACGTACGGTCGGCTTCGTTTCGGAATTCATCCGCGGCACGCCGCTTCTCGTACAACTCTACTTCATCTTCTACGTGCTGCCGGATATCGGCATTCGCCTATCGCCTTTGGTGGCCGGCGTCATCGGCATCGGCGTCCATTATGCGACCTATACGGCCGAGGTTTATCGGGCCGGCATCGAGAACGTGCCGCGCGGCCAGTGGGAGGCGGCGAAGGCTGCCAACCTCACCACGCGGCAGGCCTGGATTCATGTCATCCTGCCTCAGGCGGTGCCGCCGATGATCCCCGCACTCGCCAACTATTTCATCGCGATGTTCAAGGAAACGCCGCTGCTTTCGGCCATCACCGTGCTGGAACTGATGAACCAGGCAAAAAGCATCGCCAACAGCAATTACCGTTACATCGAGCCGATGACGCTGGTCGGCGTCTTTTTCCTTGTCGTCAGCCTGATCTCCGTTGTCGGGCTGCGGTGGCTCGAAGAGCGGTATGCCCGGATGGATGACTGACATGACCTCTGTCGACATAAGCCTGGCGGCCCGGAAGCCGCGACTCGACGATCGCCCGCTCCTAAAACGGATCGGCCTCGTCATTCTCGCCACCGACCACACAACGGAAGTCGATTTCCAGCGCATGGTTGCGAGCGGCCGTATCGGCGTCTATGTCGGCCGTATCCCCTATGCCAATCCGGTCACGCCGGAAAATCTCCTGAAAATGCAGCCGGTGCTGACCGAAGGCGCGTCGCTCATCCTGCCGGACGAGACGCTGGATGCCGTCATGTATTCCTGCACGTCAGCCTCCGTGGTGATCGGCGACGCCCGTATCGAGGAGGCGATCCGTACCGCCAAGCCGGGTGTACCCGTCGTGACGCCGACGGCGGCCTCCGTGAAAGGCCTCAAGGCCGTGGGTGCAAGCCGCATTTCGATCCTGACGCCCTATACCGTGGAGACGAGCCGCCCGATGGCCGATTACTTCGCCGGCCTCGGCTTCATGATCGATCGGTTCACCTGTCTGGGTTTCGAGGACGATCGCGAGATGGCGCGCATTGCGCCGGACGAGCTCGTTTCGCTCGCCCGTGAGGCAATAGCGCCGGAGTCGCAGGCGCTTTTCATCTCCTGCACGGCTGTCCGCGCCGCGCAGGCCGCGGCCAGGATCGAGGCCGAGATCGGCAGGCCGGTCGTCAGCAGCAATCTTGCCACAGCCTGGGCCTGCCTGCGGCTTTGCGGCGAGATGGCATCGCGTCCCGAACTCGGCACGCTGATGACGAAGCCCTATCCGGAAGGCTGAGGTCATGAACGGAAAGACCTTGCCGGTTCAACTCGATGATATTCGTGGCGCCGCAGCGCGCATCGATGGCCGCGTGCTCCGGACGCCGATGGTGGAATCGGTAGCCCTGAGCGAGCGCCTCGGCGTGCCCGTCCATCTGAAGCTCGAACACCACCAGACCACCGGCAGTTTCAAATTGCGCGGCGCAACCAACGCCGTTCTTTCCCTTTCTGCGGACGAGCGTGCGCGGGGTGTTGTGGCCGCTTCCACCGGCAATCATGGCCGGGCGCTGGCCTTTGCCGCGCGAGCGGAAGGTTCCGTCGCGACCATCTGCATGTCGTCGCTTGTGCCCCAGAACAAGGTCTCGGAGATCCGCCGCCTCGGTGCACGTGTCCGCATCATCGGCCGTTCGCAGGACGAGGCGCAGGAGGAAGTGGATCGGCTGGTCGCCGAAGAAGGGCTGGTCATGGTGCCGCCCTTCGATTATCCGGCCGTCGTCGCGGGCCAGGGAACGCTCGGCCTCGAGATCGTTGAGCAGATACCGGAGGTCGGTACCGTTCTCGTGCCGCTGTCCGGCGGCGGGCTTGCCGCCGGGGTTGCGGCTGCCGTGAAGGGGTTGAAACCGCAGGCGCGGGTGATCGGCCTGACGATGGAGTGCGGCGCGGCAATGAAGGCAAGCCTCGATGCAGGCAGGCCCGTTCTGGTCGAGGAACTGCCGAGCCTTGCGGATTCGCTCGGCGGCGGCATTGGGCTCGACAATCGTGTCACCTTCGATTTGTGCCGCGACCTGCTGGACGATGTCGTCCTTCTCTCCGAAGCCGAGATCGCAGCCGGGATGCGGCATGCCTATGCGGTCGAGCGCGAGGTTGTGGAAGGTGCTGCCGCCGTCGGCATTGCGGCGCTCCTTGCAGGAAAGGTCGAAAGCCGCGGCCCCGTCGTTACGATCCTCTCCGGCCGCAACGTCGACATGGAGCAGCACCGGCGGGTGATGAACGGCGAGATCATCTACGGAAAGGATGCCGCATGAGCCGGATTGTCATTCTCACGGAAAAGGAACTGCGTGCGCTTGTCCCCCTCGACGGCGAAGCTGTCGCCTGCGTCGAGGATGCCTTTCATGCGCTCGCCACCAAGCCGGTCGCCATGCCGCCGATCCTGCGCTTGGACATTCCCGAACATCGCGGCGAAGTGGATGTGAAGACGGCCTATGTGCCGGGCATCGAAGGTTTCGCGATCAAGATCAGCCCCGGTTTCTTCGACAATCCGAAGATCGGCCTGCCGAGCACCAACGGCATGATGGTCCTTTTGTCCAGCCGTACGGGGCTGGTCCAGGCGCTGCTGCTCGACAACGGTTATCTCACCGATGTCCGGACGGCCGCCGCCGGTGCCGTCGCAGCAAAACATCTTTCCCGTCCCGACTCAACGGTTGCGGCGATTTTCGGGGCCGGCATGCAGGCTCGATTGCAGCTTGAGGCCCTTTCGCTGGTTCGCCCGGTCCGCGCGGCGCGCATCTGGGCTCGTGACGGGGCGAAGGCTGAGGCCGCGGCTGCCGAGTTGTCCGCCAGACTCGGTTTTCCGGTGAGCGCAAAGGCCGATCCCGAAGCGGCGGTTGTCGGCGCCGATATCGTCGTCACCACGACGCCGTCCGAAATCCCGATCCTGAAAGCCGAATGGCTCCGGCCCGGGCAGCATGTGACCGCCATGGGCTCGGATGCCGAGCACAAGAACGAGGTCGATCCGGCGGCGATCGCAAAGGCCGATGTCTACGTTGCCGACAGCCTTAAGCAGACGCGCCGGCTCGGAGAATTGCATCATGCCATAGAGGCGGGGCTCATCTCCTCGGGCGCCGAGTTTCCGCAACTCGGCGAGATCGTTGCCGGCCTCCGTCGCGGGCGCGAAAACGCCACGCAGATCACGCTCACCGACCTCACCGGCACGGGCATCCAGGATACTGCCATCGCCACGCTCGCCTTCGCGCGGGCGGATGCCGCCGGCGCCGGCGCCGCATTCGAAAGCTGAACCGGCTTTATGCCGGACAAGAAGGGAAGAAACATGACCCAGCCCAATCTCAAATTCTCGCTTGGCGAATATGCCGCGCGGCTGGAAAAGACGCGACGCGCCATGGAGACGAAAGGGATCGACCTGCTGATCGTCAGCGACCCGTCCAACATGGCCTGGCTGACGGGTTATGACGGCTGGTCGTTCTACGTGCATCAGGCCGTCATCGTGCCGCCGTCCGGCGAACCGGTCTGGTTCGGCCGTGGCCAGGACGCCAACGGTGCCAAGCTCACCGCCTATCTGAAACACGAGAACATCGTCGGTTATCCCGATCACTACGTGCAGTCGACCGAGCGGCATCCGATGGATTACCTCTCCGGCATTCTGACGGATCGCGGCTTTGGCAAGCTGACGATCGGCGTCGAGATGGACAATTACTGGTTCTCGGCGGCCGCCTTCGCCTCGTTGCAAAGACACCTGCCGAATGCCCGGTTCGTGGATGCGACGGCGCTCGTGAACTGGCAGCGCGCGGTGAAGAGCGAGACCGAGATCCAGTATATGCGCAATGCCGCGCGCATCGTCGAGGCGATGCATGCCCGTATCTTCGACAAGATCGAGGTCGGAATGCGCAAATGCGATCTGGTCGCTGAAATCTACGATGCCGGCACGCGCGGCGTCGATGGCATCGGCGGCGACTATCCGGCGATCGTGCCTTTGCTGCCGTCGGGCGTCGAGGCCTCCGCGCCGCATCTGACCTGGGACGACCGGCCGATGAAGAAGGGCGAGGGCACCTTCTTCGAGATCGCCGGCTGCTACAATCGCTATCACCTGCCGCTGTCGCGCACCGTCTTCCTCGGCAAGCCGACGCAGGCCTTCCTCGATGCGGAAAATGCGACGCTGGAGGGCATGGAGGCCGGTCTTGCGGTCGCAAAACCCGGCAATACCTGCGAGGACATCGCCAACGCCTTCTTTGCGGTTCTCAAGAAGTACGGGATCGTCAAGGACAACCGCACGGGTTACCCGATCGGTCTTTCCTATCCGCCGGACTGGGGCGAGCGCACCATGAGCCTGCGCCCGGGCGACCGCACCGAGCTGAAGCCCGGCATGACCTTCCATTTCATGACCGGCCTCTGGCTGGAAGATATGGGTTTCGAAACGACCGAAAGCATTCTCATCACCGATACCGGCGTCGAATGCCTGGCGAACGTGCCGCGCAAGCTGATGGTCAAGGATTGAGGCGGTCATGAGCGAGACAGCTTTGCGGCCGTCGCCGATCAGCCCGACGGTGGATTTCGAGGCCGAGGGCGTGCAGCACGGTTTCCTGCGGCTGCCCTACAGCCGCGACGATTCCGCCTGGGGATCGGTCATGATCCCTGTCACGGTGGTTCGCAACGGCGAGGGACCGACGGCGCTCCTGACGGGCGGCAATCACGGCGACGAGTACGAAGGGCCGATCGCTCTCTTCGATCTCGCCCGCAGCCTCAAGGCGGAGGATGTCCGCGGCACCGTGATCATCGTTCCGGCGATGAACTATCCGGCCTTTCTGGCCGGCACGCGCACCTCGCCGATCGACAAGGGTAACCTGAACCGCAGCTTTCCCGGCCGTCCGGACGGGACAGTCACGCAGAAGATCGCCGACTATTTCCAGCGCGAGCTGCTGCCGCGCGCCGATATCGTGCTGGATTTCCATTCCGGCGGAAAGACGCTCGATTTCCTACCCTTTTGTGCAGCGCATATCCTGCCTGACAAGGATCAGGAAGCCCGCGCCTTCGAACTTGTGAAAGCGTTTTCCGCTCCCTATTCGATGAAGATGCTCGAGATCGACGCAGTCGGCATGTACGACACGGCGGCCGAGGAGATGGGCAAGGTCTTCATCACCACGGAACTCGGCGGCGGCGGCACGGCGACGGCGAAACGCGCAGGGATAGCCAAGCGCGGCGTCATGAACATGCTCCGTCATGCCGGCCTTGTTGCTGGCCGAGCCGAAACCGGACCGACGACCTGGCTCGACATGCCGGATGGCGACTGTTTCTCCTTCGCCGAGGAAGAAGGGTTGATCGAACCTGCCTTCGATCTGGGCGACGAGGTCCGTGAAGGTGCCGTCTTGGTCCGCATTTACCCCACCGGGCGGACCGGCGCGGCACCGCGTGAAATCCGTGCGAAGATGAGCGGCATCCTGTGTGCCCGGCATTTCCCGGGTCTCGTCAAGGCGGGCGATTGCGTGGCCGTCATTGCCATCGTCGTCGACTGACGCTATCGGAGGCGGTCCTTTCCGCCTCCTGCTTTCCGGGGCTCCCATGGCCTATGCAAATCCGCTTTCCGATCGGCGGCATCTCCCGCTCCTGGCCCTGATTGCCGGAGGCATTGCCATCGGCGGGTCGCCGATCTTCGTCCGGCTCTCCGAACTCGGGCCGGTGGCGACGGCGTTTTGGCGGCTTGCATTGGGGCTTATTCCGCTATGTGCCTTCGCGCTGATATGGCGGCCGGAGGCCTTGCGCCTGCCGGACCGTCGGTCGGACTGCGCGTTGCTGATGTTGCCGGGGGTCTTTCTGGCCGCCGATCTCGTGGCATGGCACCTGGCGATCCATCTCACGAGCATCGCCAACGCCACGCTGCTGGTGAACCTTTCGCCGGTCTTCGTCACGCTCGGAAGCTGGCTGCTCTTCGGTGCGAAGGTCAGCCGCGGCTTCATCATGGGCCTCGTAATAGCGCTGGTGGGCGTCATGATCCTGAAAGCCGGTGATGGAGGCGGCTTCGGCGGCGGCCATTGGGTGGGGGATCTCTCCGCCGTCGTCGGCGCCGTGTTCTACGCCGCCTACATGCTCGCGCTTGGTAGCGCCAGGGGCAGGTTCGATACCATGCGGGTGATGTTGTGGAACACGGCAACCGCGGCGCTTTCCATTCTCCCCGTCGCACTCGTGATGGAAAGCTCCATCCTTCCCTCGACCCTGTGGGGCTGGGAAATCCTGCTGGCACTCGCGCTGATCAGCCATGTCGGCGGGCAGGCGCTGATCATCTATGCTCTGGCATTCCTGCCGATGAGTTTCTCGTCGCTCACGCTGCTGCTCCAGCCCGTAGTCGCCTCCTTGCTGGGCATTGTCGTGCTCGGCGAGCTCCTTGGCCCATCGGGATGGGCCGGAGGCGGGATTGTCCTGACGGGCATTCTGATAGCGCGGAGGTCGCGCGCGTCGTAAGGAATAGGCAATCACCGCATGTGGGCCGGCTGCGTTCCTGTTTCAGCGCCATCCGAGAGCAGGGGCTATATGCTTCAGGATGGCTTCGATGACATGCGCGTTGTAATCCACGCCGAGCTGGTTCGGGACGGTGAGAAGAAGCGTGTCGGCCTCGGTGATGGCTTCGTCCTTCTTCAGTTCCTCGATGAGGGCGTCCGGCTCGGCGGCGTAGCTGCGGCCGAAGATCGCCCGGGTCTTCTCGTCGATGAAGCCGATCTTGTCCTCGCTGTCGTTGCCATATCCGAAATAGGCCCGGTCGCGATCGTCCACCAGGGCGAAGATGCTGCGGCTGACCGATACCCGTGGTTCGCGCGCGTGACCGGCTTCCTTCCACGCCTCGCGGTAGATGCGGATCTGAGCGGCCTGTTGGACGTGGAAAGGTTCGCCGGTCTCGTCGTCCTTCAGCGTGGAGCTCTGCAGGTTCATCCCCAGCTTGGCCGCCCAGGTCGCCGTGGCGTTCGAGCTCGAACCCCACCAGATCCGGTCGCGCAGGCCCTCCGAATGGGGCTCCAGGCGCAGGAGGCCGGGCGGATTGGGAAACATCGGCCGCGGGTTGGGCTTCGCGAACCCCTTGCCGAGCAGCACTTCGAGCAGGACCTCCGTGTGGCGCCGGGCCATATCTGCCTCGGTCTGGTCCTCGGGAGGAGCGTAGCCGAAATAGCGCCACCCGTCGATCACCTGCTCGGGCGAACCGCGGCTGATGCCGAGCTGCAGGCGCCCGGAGGCGATGAGGTCTGCCGCGCCGGCGTCCTCGGCCATGTAGAGTGGGTTCTCGTAGCGCATGTCGATCACCGCCGTGCCGATCTCGATCCGGCTTGTCTTCGCGCCGATCGCCGCAAGCAGCGGAAAGGGCGATGCGAGCTGGCGGGCGAAGTGATGGACGCGGAAATAGGCTCCGTCAGCGCCGAGCTCCTCGGCCGCGACGGCGAGATCGATGGACTGGAGAAGCGCGTCGGATGCCGACCGCGTCTGGGATTGAGGCGAGGGCGTCCAGTGCCCGAACGAAAGGAAACCGATCTTCTTCATGATCCTGCACCGGAAAAGTGTGACACTTGGAGTTTATGCTTCATGGCATGTTTGGAGACCGGGATACAGGCGCGACCTAACTCTTTTGAGGTGACGCTCAGTTCACCACCTTCGAACGTCGGCCGTCATGAGATTGGAACATTACTTGATTAAAGGCGAATGTATCCGCTATTTCTTGACTATCGGGAACTTTGGCTGAGGCGATAAACACCCCGGCCGATTTGAAAGGGAGGATCCCATGGCTGAGGTCGTCGTAAAAACGCCGCTGCAATATCTCGACAAGGCAATGTCTACCCTGCGCGATCTCGGCCTGGTCAGCGATAAGACGGAGGATGCGCCGATCGTCGGTCTCCTCGAAAAGATCGCCGATATCGAACCGGAAAAGATTGCGATCATCACCCGGACGCTGCAGCAGATGAGCGTCTTCAACGAAGTCGTTCGCGAACAGGTCGCCGAGATGTCGATCGGCCAGCGCTACGAAAAGATTTCGAAAGCCTTCGATTCGATTCGCGATGACGCGAAATCCATGGTCGACCAGATCGAGGACGGCAAGCTCAACATCTTCGAGCGCGCCACCAATGTCTGGATGAAGATATCGCGCGGTGATATTGCAGCCCGTTTCGACGAGATCAAGGAGACCTATCTTGCCGTCTCCAAGGACACCAAGGCCAATATCGAACGCGAGCAGACCATTCTGGAGGCCTATCGCGATTTCCGGGGCGCCTTGAAGCATGGCGAAGTCGCGGCGCTTGAAATCCTCAAGGCCGCCCAGGCAAAGCTCGACGGCGCCAAGGCTGGATTGAAGGGAGCGTCCGATGCGGTTGCCGCCTTCCCGGAAGGTGGCGATCTGACGGAAAGGGCCAAGCTCGAACTGGTGCGCGACGAGCATCTTCGCCGGGTCCAGAACGAGGAGGGGCGCTATCAGGTCGCCAAGGACCTCGCGGACAACCTGACGATCAGCTACAACACGTCGGAAGTGGTTATGGCGCGTCTCGTCCAGACCACCAATGCCAAGGAGCGGGTCTACCAGCAGGCGGTGTCCTTCTTCTCGACCAACGAATCGGTTCTGACCGCGCTGAAGGCATCCTTCACCGGCCTGTTCGGCCTCCACGAGGCGACGCAGACCCTGAATGAGATGAAGGAAGGCGTTTCGAAATCGCTCGAAGTGCTGGCGGAGATCGGCGGCAAGGTGCAGGAAGAGGCGTTGAAGGCCGGTTACGGTCCGACCATCCGCGCCGATGCCGTCAAGAAGCTGGTCGACAGCGTTATCAACTTCCAGACCCGTTCCGTGGAGATCATTGCCGAGATGCGGGACCTTTCCACGAAGAACAGCGAGGAGATCCGCAATGCGGTCGAGGACGGCAAGAAGCGGATCGCCCGGCTTGCCGAACAAGGGAACGCTTTGGTGATCGGCTGAGCGTCGGGCGCCGGATTCGACCATGGCCGAAAACATCGCCGCGGCAAGCTCCGCTCCTTCCGATGCCAAGGGACCTGCCCTTGACGAATTGATGCTGGCCATGGACGTGGTCGATACCCTGCGCCATCAGGAGGATGTCGCCCTTCGCGAGCTGGCGCAGGAAGGGCGCGACGACGTCCTGAAGGAAAAGCTTCGGCGCATCTACGAAAGCCAGGGTCTAACTGTCTCCGACCGCATTCTCGAAGAGGGCATCAAAGCTCTGAAGGAGAGCCGCTTCACCTATGAGCAGACGCCGCCCGGCTTGTCGCGGACGCTGGCCGGGCTCTGGGTGAGGCGCGGCGCCTTCGGCAAGGCGCTCGCCGTGCTCGTCGTGCTCGCCGTCGCCTGGATCGGATGGTCCGTCTGGCAGCAGACGGCGGCCGAACGCGCGGCTGAGGCGGCGCGTATCGAGCTGACGGAGACGTTGCCGCGCCAGATCGCGGCAGCCGGTCAGGCGGCACTCGCCGAAGCCAAAACCGGGGATGCGCGCGAGCGCGTGGAACAGCTTCAGTCCGATGCTTCGGCGGCGCTCGCCCGCTCGGATGCGCAGGCTGCGCGTGTCGCTCTGGCCGAGCTGGACCGGGTGCGCGGCGATCTCACGCGGGTTTACGAGCTCAGGATCGTGTCGCGGCCGGGGGAGCAGAGCGGCATCTTCCGCATACCCGACGTCAATACCGGCGCGCGCAATTACTATCTGATCGTCGAAGCGGTGACGCCCGACGGACAGTTGCTTTCCTTTCCGATCCGGAGCGAGGAAAACGGCCAGACGAAAACCGTGTCGAAATGGGGCGTTCGCGTGCCGCAGCAAACCTATGAGGCCGTGCGAAGGGACAAGACGGAGGACGGCATCCTGCAGGGCGAGGTTCTTGCGACCAAACCGCGGGGCGCGCTGGAGCCGGTCTATTCCATGGCCGTTTCCGGCGGCGAGATAACGGAGTGGTAGGGCGGCGATGATCAGTACATTCGAAGCCTTGAACTCCATCGAGCGGGCAGGCCGCGGCCTTCGCGAGGACGAGGACCGGCTCGCCCGGATCGTCGAGGCGGCTGCAACTGAGACGGCACGACTGAGGACGGAGCAGGCCGGATTGTTCAAGTCGCTTGCCCGTATCCGCCTGGACGCTCTCAAGCAGAACCAGATTCTCGGCACGCTCGACGAAGCGGAGCGTAAGGCCCTGTCCATCGTTGAAGGCCAGCAACAGAATCTGGAGGTGCTTTCGAAGCGTCGGGAGGCTCTTCTCTCCGAACTTGCAAAGACGCGCGACGAGCGTACGGACAAGGCAAAGAGAGTGGCCGAGGCGGCCGAGGCAATCGCAGACCTCGAAGAAGCGACGCAGAAACGGATGGCGGAGGATCTCGCCTGGCAGGCGCAGGCCGCCAAACTGTCCGGTGCCGAGGCCCGGGCCCAGGCAGCCGACGGCAAGGCGAAGCAATCCGAGACCGACCGGGATGAGAAGTCGAAGCCCTATCTCGCCGATCCGCTTTTCGTCTACCTCTGGAAACGTGGATACGGCACGTCGGCCTATCGTGGCGGTCCGATCGCCCGGCTGGGCGACGGTTATGTGGCCCGCGTCGTCCAATACGAGCCCGCCCGGCAGAACTATTTCACCCTTACGGAAATCCCGAAGCGGTTGCGCGAACATGCCGACCGGCTGAAGGCGGAGGTTGCGGAGGAAGAGGAGAGGCTGACCGCGATCGAACGCGCCGCGCTGGAAGCCGACGGCATCGGAGGGCGCGAGGCGGCGCACCGCAAGGCGGAAGAAGAGCTTGAAGCTTCTGATCTCCGCATCGCCGATCTCGAACGCGAGGATGCCGCACTGGAGCAGGAACGCGCAGTCCTGCTCGGCGAAGACGGGCAGCAGGGGCTGACCGGAGCGTTGTCCGAGCTTGCCGAATCCATGCAGAGGGAGGACCTGCGTGTCCTGCTGCGCGACGCGTTGCAGACGCCGACGCCGGAGGACGAACGGATCGTCCGCCGGCTGCAGAGCGTCGAGAGCGAACTGACCCGGCATGCGGAGCAGGCCGATGAAGCCCGCCGCACCGCCCTCGACCTTGCAAGGAAGCGCGCGGAGATCGATCGGTCCCGCGATGAATTCCGCCGCTCCGGCTACGATCGGCAGGGGGGCGGCTTCAGCAATGACAAGCTGATCGGCGACGTGATCGGCGGCATCATCGGTGGCATGCTTTCCTCCCGCGAGCTCGGAGATGCCCTGCGCAGCGGCTATCGCCCCGGCGGCAGCCGCTCCGGCTTCCCCTCTCGCCCCGGCGGCGGAATATTCGGCGGAGGTTCGCGAGGCGGTGGCGGCCGTATCGGAGGCGGTGGATCAAGCGGCGGGTTCAGGACCGGCGGCGGTTTTTGAAATAAGTAATTGAAGTCGTTCATCAAGGAGAAGAGAGAAAATGTACAGGTTCGAAATCTACAAGGACAAGGCTGGTGAATTCCGTTTCCGTTTCCGGGCTTCCAACGGCCAGGTCATGTTCAGTTCGGAAGGCTATGCGAGCAAGGCATCGGCCGTGAACGCCATCGAATCGATCAAGGCGAACGCGCCGGGCGCGACCACCGACGATCAGACCACCGCGATGGCATGATTCCGGATCGCCGGCGGCCGATGTCATCGCGCCGCCGG
Organism: Neorhizobium descurainiae; assembly: GCF_051400715.1. Lineage (NCBI taxonomy): Bacteria > Pseudomonadati > Pseudomonadota > Alphaproteobacteria > Hyphomicrobiales > Rhizobiaceae > Neorhizobium > Neorhizobium descurainiae. Next base: position 86,539 of record NZ_JBLFFK010000013.1, on the reverse strand, counting down.
GTGACGGATCATATCAGCCGTTTGCGGATCCAGGCGGAAGCCGCGTCTATGCAATAGACGGTCGCGATGATCAGAAAGATGATCGACCACGCCTCCGGCCAGCGGAAGGCGTGCATGCGATCGGCCAGCAGGAAGCCTATGCCGCCGGCACCGACAATGCCGAGGATCGTGCCCGAACGGGCATTGGACTCGAAGTTGTAGAGAATGATCGACAGGATGACGGGCAACGCTTGCGGCATGATCGCATAGCGTATCGCCTGAATATTGCTGCCGCCCGACGCCTTCACCCCGTCGACCGGCTTGCGCGACGTATTCTCGATCGCTTCGGCGAAGAGCTTTGCGAACGTGCCGATCTCCGATACGGCGATGGCAAGGATGCCTGCCATCGGGCCAAGGCCGAAGGCGCGGATGAAGATCAGCGCAAGGATGATCTGCTCGACCGCGCGCAGGGCATCGAAGCCGCGGCGGGAAAGAAGCCTGAGCCAGTTGAGCGGCATGATGTTCTTGGCCCCGAGCAGGGCGAGCGGCAGCGCGGCGAGAGCTCCCAGCAGCGTTCCGAGGAAAGCCATGACGACGGTCTCGCCGAGGGCTTCGAGGATCTGGCTCCATTCCTGCCAGTTGGTCCAGATATGGGGCGGGAACATGAAGGCAAGGATGCTGCCAAGCCGCGTCAGGCCGTCAAGAAGCCTGCCGGGCGCGACGCCGAAGGCCACCACGCTATAGGCGAGCGGCGTAATCAGCGCGAGTGCGACGATAGCGGGCGTGACGGATTTCGACAGGGGCTTTTCGTAGGCGCCGGGCAGGCGGGCCTTGGCATCCCTGATGAGATCCGCATCGGTGTGAAGAGGGGCGTCGGTCATGTCCAATGTTCCGAAATACCGATGATACGGTGACGCAATCTTTCGCTTAGGAAATCGATGATCGTCACGCTGACGAGGATGATGACGAAAAGCGCCGAGAGATCGGTATATTCCTGCAGCGACATGGCGGTGCGGATTTCCTGGCCGAGGCCGCCTGCGCCGACATAGCCGATGATCGAGGAAGACCGGACGTTGATCTCGAATCTCAGCAATGTGTAGCTGATGACATTCGGGATGACCTGCGGAACGGCACCGTAACGCATCTGCTGGAACCAGCTTCCGCCGGACGCCTTGATGCCGTCCAGCGGCCGCATGTCGATATTCTCGTTGGCTTCCGAATAGAGCTTGCCGAGCGAACCGGTCGCGTGAAGGCCGATCGCGAGGACGCCGGCCAGCGGACCGACGCCGAAGCAGAACACGAAGATCAGCGCCCAGACCAGTTCGGGCACGGTGCGGATGATTTCGAGATAGCGGCGGACGACGACCGATACCAAACGTCGGGGGCTGAGATTGCGGGCCGCCAGAAAGCTGAGTAGGAAGCCGCCGACAACGGCAAGAGCGGTCGCAGCATAGGCGATAAGGATGGTCTCCCAGAGCAGACGCAGCCAGGTCTCCCAGCGCCAGAACCACTCGGCGAGATCGGAGCCCAGGCTTTCGAGCCTGAGGGTGGGGATCGTCTTTTCGAGATATTCGCCGAGCCGCGGCAAGCCGGCCCAGATCTTCAACATTGAGACGCGCTCGCCCGTGGGCAAGCTCACTTCTGTGAATGCGAAGAAGCCGCCGAGATAGGCGGAGAACAATACTGCGCCGAGGAAGAGTAGAGTCGAGACGACCTGCACCCGTCGTGCGCTTTTTCGCGTACCGGTGTATTCGGCTTCGAAGTTCCGGATCGCAAGGGGGAGATCGGTCATGATCTTTGTCCAGCAGAGCCTTATGTCTGGAGGAAGCGGCACCGGAGTACCCGGTGCCGCCTGCGTTTCCTCGTGCTGATCAGCCCTGGCGGCGCTGCTTCTTCAGCCACTCGCGCATATCGACGATCCATTGATAGCGCTGGTGGTCCACTTCGACATAACCCTTGTCGGTGGAGACTTCACCGCCGGTCATCTCCTTGTAGACGGCCGGAGCCTTCTCCGGCGTCGCTTTGAGGGCGGCTTTCACTTCCTGGATCAGATCGGCGGGCAGGTTCTTGCGGGTGGTGAAGGGACCGTTGGTGATTTCCGGCGACTGCCAGATGCGGCAGATCTGACCCTTCGGGATCATGCCCTTCGATTCCATTTTCTGGGGAACGCCGTCGGTTTCGTTGTCGATATTCGTGGCGGAGGCATCATACTGCTTGTTGAAGACGGCCATGACACCGGTCTCGTGCGAGCCGGAGAAGGGGATGGCGGAGAAGAAGGTCTTGGGATCGTAGCCCTGCTGGACCAGATTGTAGTAGGGCACGGCATAGCCGGAGGTAGAGTCCGGATCGGCGAAGGCGAGAACCTTGCCTTTCAGATCGTCGATCGACTTGTAGCCGGAATCGCAGCGGACGGTGATGACCGAATAGTAGCCGGTTGCGCCGTTGATGCTCTGGCTGGCAAGGAGAGGGATGACGCCGCCGTTGGTCTCGGTATAGGCGGCCGCATAGGCCGACGAACCGAGAAAGGCGAACTCGATCTGGTCGGAGGCGAGCGCCTGGATCACGCCGTCGTAGTTGCCGGCGGTGAAGATCTCGACCTTCACGCCAAGCTCCTTTTCCAGATATTGCTGGAAAGGCGTCCAGCGGGCAATGCGGTCCTTCTCGTTTTCGCCCGACGTAATGCCGAAGCGGATCGTCTTGTAGTTCTGCTTCCATTCCTGCGCATGGGCGGAGCCCGTGAAGGCAAGCACAGCCGTTACGGCCGCCGTCAAGAGGACGTTCTTCATCATATTTCTCCAAGGATGATGGTCGCCCGGCGCTATTGCCGGGCTAAGGCGTCAGGCCATCGTCTTCTGTCTGCTCTGGTTGCTCGCCAGAGGAGCGATAGCCGTCGATGTTACGGCTTCGTCGACCTCAAAGTCCGTGCCGTCGATGCCGTAGATGGTTTGCAGACGCTCGCGCGTCAGCTCATGAGGCAGTCCTTCGAAGACGATGCGGCCTGCCCGCATGGCGATGATGCGGTCGCAATAGGTGCGTGCCGTATCGAGCGTGTGGAGATTGACGAGGACGGTAATGCCGTCCTCCCGGTTTATCTTGCGCAACGCGTCCATGACTCGCGTGGCATTCGCCGGATCCAGCGAGGCGATCGGCTCGTCCGCGAGCATGATCTCGGGACGTTGTACGAGGGCCTTGGCAATGGCGACCCGCTGCTGCTGTCCTCCGGACAATGTTCCGGCCTTCTGCAAGGCCTGGGACAGCAGGTCGAGGCGATCCAGCGCCTGGACGGCCAGCGCCCTTTCCTCCTCGCGAAAACGCCGCGCCACCGTCGAAAGCGGCCCCTGGTGAGCGACACGGCCGATCAGCACGTTGGTGAGGACATCCATCCGCTCCACCAGATTGAACTGCTGGAAGATCATGGCGCAGGAGGCGCGCCAGAGGCGCAGATCCCGCCCTTTGAGCTTGGTGATGTCCCGGCCGTTGAAAAGGATGCTGCCGTTCGTCGGCTCGATCAAGCGGTTGACCAGGCGCAGCAATGTCGATTTGCCGGCGCCGCTGCGGCCGATGATGCCGACCATCTGGCCGGCCTCGACGGTAACGGTGACGTCATCGACGGCGTTCACCTGCCCGAAGGACTTCTTCAGCGAGTATAGTTCCAGCATCTATCCCACCTAAAGCAATCGTGTAAATTTCCCGTTTAACGGGAGTTCGGCTCTGTCTTCTGGCGACAACCAATAAACGCCCGTTATGACAAAAATATAATATTTTGATGGATAGAGGAAATTATTCTGAAGTATCCGAAAAACATCCGGAATACTCAGATGAATTGCTGAAACAATAGTACAAAAAACCAAAAGGCCGAGCGATGTGCTCGGCCTTCGTGATTTCAGGCTGCAACCTTGCGGCTGCTGCCGATAACGCCGTCGGACCAGACTTGCCGGCCGCCGCGGATGGTCGACCGCAGGCGAGGGATGCGGCCCCGCTCCGCGATGACAAGGTCGGCTCGCAAGCCCTCCTCGATCCTGCCGCGATCCGAAAGCTTAAGGGCGGCTGCCGGGTTGGCGCTTGCCAGCGCCACGGCTGCGGGCAGCCCTCCTTCGCCGGTTTCCGCAAGCGCCAGCACCGCGGGCAGGATCGCCGAAGGATGATAATCGCTGGCAAGGATGTCGAGCACCCCGGCTGCGAATGCCTCGCGCGCCGAAAGGTTTCCGGAATAGGAAAGGCCGCGCAAGGCGTTCGGCGCCCCCATGGCGGTAGAAAGACCCAGACGGTGCGCCTCGACGGCTGCCTCCATCGTCACCGGAAACTCGCTGATCCTGGCACCGAGGCCATGCAGCAGCGTCACCTTTTCCACGCTGTCGTCGTCATGGGATGCCAAGGTCAAGCCGCGCTCGCGGGCCAGATCCGCAAGCGCATGGACCACATTGGTGGCGTCGCCGTGCTCTTCGCGGTTGGCGATACGCTGCCGGACGAGTTCGGCGGCTTCAGCCTCGCTGATCTTCTTCGTCTTCGCCATGTTGGCGATATGCGTTTCGATATTGCGATACTGGCCCTGGCCCGGCGTGTGGTCCATCAGCGAAATCAGGTCGAGCGCGCCGGCTTTCGACAATTGGTCCGCAGTGGTCAGCGCGGGGAGGAACGTCACTTCGAAGCGGCCATGAACGCGGTGATCGACAAGAAGCTCATCCCGCATCGAAGCGAGAGTCTTGATCATCGCCGTCGTGTGATCGACGGAACGCATATGCCCATAGGTGGCGGGCGTGAAGGAAAGCGCCGCATAAGCGGTGGTGATGCCGCTCGTCGCTAGCTTCTTGTCCAGTTCGTAGATGCCGAGTTCGACCGGCATGCGCACGTTGGCGCGGGGTTCGATTTCCTTCTCGATCATGTCGCCGTGCATATCGACGAAGCCGGGCAGGAGCAGCCGGCCTTCACCGAAAATATCCGCATCCTGTACCGGAGTATCGCGGACCTCGGCGATCAGACCATTCTCGATTCTCACGGCTCCCTGCTCAATGACCCGATCCCGAAGGACGATCTCGAAGTCACTCAGCCACATCGTCTGGCTCATCTGCAATCCTTATCGTTTCCAGTTGAATTTCCCGGTCGATCAGGTGGGCCACGTCTTCCGGATGGTGGAAGACCCCGATCATCGCCACACCGGACGCCTTGAGCTCCGCCAGACGCTCGACCAGCGCCTTCCGCGCCGACCGGTCGAGCGAGGCCGTCGGCTCGTCCAGAAGCAGGAGACGCTGCGGCAGGATGAGCGCCCGTGCCAGGTTGACCTTCTGCTGCTCGCCACCGGAGAAGGTGGAGGGATAGGCCGGCCAGAGCTGCGGTTTCACGCCGAAGGCGGCAAGCCAGCGGCGGGCTTCCGAAAGCGCTTCCGCGTGGGGCATCCCGGCGAGCCGCAAAGGCTCGGCGACGATCTCCTCGGCGGCCACACGCGGCCGGGCGTTGAGGAACTGCGTCACGAAGCCGATTTCCCGGCGGCGCAGCACGGCGATATCGACATCGGCAGCGGCGGCGAGGTCGATGACGCCTTCCTTGGTATGGTAATAGGCGTGGCCGGCCCGCGGCAGGTAGGAGCGGTAGAGGGTCCGCAGGAGGGTCGACTTGCCGGCCCCGTTTTCGCCCTTCAGAAGGATGAATTCGCCTTCGCCCAGTTCGAACCCAATGTTTTCGAAGGCGAACAGCGTACGCTTCAGGTGGTGCATCTCGAACTGCTTCGAAAGGCCCTCGACACGCAGCACCGGTGCGGGAGACCGCGAAGTGGATATGTGAACGTTCATTGTCGTCTCTTCCTTCAGAGCTTCGCGTGAACGAGCTGCTGGGTATACTCGTGCTGCGGATCCTGAAAGATCTGGTCCGCGAGCCCCTGCTCGACCACCTCGCCCCTGCGCATCACCATAACCCGGTCGGCCATCGTGCGTATGACACCGAGGTCATGCGAGACGAGCACCATGGTGATTTTGCGGTCTCGCTGCAGCCGTTTCAGCGTGTCGAGCACCAGCGCTTGAACGCTGACGTCGAGACCTGTCGTCGGCTCGTCCAGAAGCAGCACGGCGGGTTCGAGCGCGATCGCCTTCGCAAGCTGCACGCGCTGCTGCATGCCCCCGGAAAGTTCCCGTGGCCGGGCGTCCATGCGCTCGATCGGGAACTCCGATGCATCGAGCGATTCCCGGGCGCGTTCGCGCAGCTCGGCGAAGTTGCGCTTTCCCGCGATCAGCAGACGCTCGGCCACATTGCCGCTGCTGGTATGGTTCATCAGCAGACCGAGATGCGGGTTCTGGTAGACGATGCCGATATGATGGGCCCTCAGCATGCGCCGCTCGAACCGGTCGAGCGTGAAGAGATTGCGGTCCTCGTGGCCCGGAAGAGCGAGATGATAGGTGCCGGCATCCGGCGTGTCTTCCAGGTTCATCATCCTGAGCAGCGTCGACTTGCCCGAGCCGGATTCGCCGACGATGCCGAGCACCTCGCCCGGATAGACGGTGACGTCGACACCGGCGAGCGCCCGCACATCGCCATAGGAGCGGGCGATGCCGCGCATCGTCAGGATCGGTTCTGCCAGCATCAGCCGCGGGGGCTGGCGTTCGAGACTGGTCCGGCCATCAAAATATGCCGCCGCCATCATTTCATCCTTCCGTTCTTGTACCAGGTTTCGCCGATCTCGATCGCCTCGCCTTCGGACTTCTGGATGTTCTTGACGCCGAAATGGCTGTCGGAGAGTTCGTAGAGCGAAGAGCCGTCGCCCTGCGGCAGCTCGTTCATGAAGAAGCCGGTGACATTGCTGCGGTAGCAGGTCTTGTCCTGATGGTCCTCGACCCGGTAGGGCACGTCGTCGAAGACCAAGGGCTCTACGCTGGTATAGGGCGGCACGGCGAAAATGCGCTTCTCGCGCCCCGCCGAAAGGATCGTCAGATGATCCGCCTGGTTGAGCTTCGGCACGTCCCAGCGGGGGATTGGCGACGGCGTCATCACATGCCGGCCGTTGACCATGCTCGGGTAGCTCGATCCCTGCATGATGCGGCCGGACCGGACGAGCTGTTCGTAGAGGATCAGCCAGAGCTGACCGTAATCGGCATCGCCGTGCATTTCGCGGGCGACCGACATGTCCGGCTGCACGGGGCGAAGCGGTTCCGGGTTCGGCACCTGCAGCACGAGGATCTGGTCCCCGCGCAGCTTTTCCTCCGGAATGCGGTGGCGCGATTGGATGATCGTCGCTTCCGTCGTATCTTCGGTTTCGACGGCGCCGCCGACCCGGCCGACGAACTTGCGGATGCTGCTCGCATTGACGGAATCGTCGGCGCCCTGGTCGATGACTTTCACCACTGAAGTCGGCTTCAGAAGCGTCAGCGTCACCTGCAGGCCGCCGGTTCCCCAGCCGCGTGCGATCGGGACCTCGCGGCTCGCATAGGGCACCTGATAGCCCGGTACCGCGATGGCTTTCAGGATGCGGCGGCGCAGTTCGCGCTTGGCCGATTCATCGAGAAAGCCGTAATTGAAGGCCGTCCACGGTCTGGTCAGTTCCTGGAGCGTCACAGCGCCACCTCTTCTTCTTCATCGGATTGATCTTCCTCTTCGGCCACGATCTTCGCGGGCTCACTCTCCTGCCGGTCCGCCTTGACCCGCCGCAGTGCGTCGAGGCTCGATTGGAAGGTGACGTAATGGGGAAGCTTGAAATGGATGCAGAAGCCGGAGCTTTCGACCGGCTCGGTATGGTAGAGCACGAATTCCTCGTTGGAGGCCGGATGCGGGTTCGGCTGGTTGGAGGCGAGGTCGAGCGTCGCGGCGGCGATCACCTTCACCTCATTCCAGCCGAATGTGGCCGAAAAGCCGAGCTCTAGTTCTCTGGCCTTGGAGATCACCTCGGTCTGGCTGACGCGGACGCGGCCGGTGCTGAAGATCGTGCCGCGCGGATGGCGCATGCGCACCGGCGCTTCGGCAAGCCGCAGCTCGTTGACGGTCGGATGCACCGATCCGTAACCACGCATGGTCGAGTAACCGAGCGCCAGAGTGCCGCCGGTATCGGCGCGGGCAAGGCACTGCAGCTTGTGCGCGCGGCTGGCCGGAAAGAGCAGCGGCTCGCGCGTCAGGTCCGGGATATCGTCCGGGGCGACGGTCTCGGCCGGATAGTCCTTGATCAGGCCTTGCGCCTTCTGCCAGGTCGCCAGAGAAGGCTGTACCGCCGGTGCCGGCTCCGTGGCGGGGATGACTGGATCGGGCGTATAGTCCTCGCCCTTCAGGACGCCCACTTGCAACAGGCGGTGCGAGTAATCGAGCGTCGGCCCGAGGATCTGGCCGCCCGGAATATCCTTGAAGGCGGCGGAGATCCGGCGGACCGTGAAGAGGTCCGTCTGGGCCACCGGTTCGGCGACCGTCAGGCGAGGCTGTGTCGTGCGGTAGGCGCGCAGCAGCAGGACCGCCTCGTAAAGGTCGCCGCCGGCCTGCGCCAGCGCGAGCGCCGCGAGATCCGGTTCATAGAGCGAAGCCTCGCCCATGACGCGATCGATCAGATAGGGAAGGCCGTCGCGCACCGCCTCGACCCGCTCGCGGGTAATAGCGCCGAGATCGTCGCGAAACAGTCTCTCGGCCTGTTCGATGGCGCGTTCGCCGCCACGGGTTGCCACATAAGCCATCAGAGCACCTCGATTTTCGTTGAGCGGGGAATGCCGATCAGCCGGGCGCCGTCGACGAGATAGAGGTCCCAGCCGAGCGGGTAGCGGATCGCCTTTTCGCGCATCGGCCAGAAGGAAGGATCGACGCCGCCGATTTCGATCGTCAGCGCGTCCTTGATGCCCGGGCCGGAAAGACGCAACGCCTGTCCCGAACCGATCCGGGCGGGCGCAAAGAGCGTTGCGGCCTCGTCCGGATAGGCAAGCGTTCCGATGCGCAGCGTCGAAACTGCCGCAACGTCTCTTTCCGAGCCGAGCGTGGTGAATACGTAATCGGCCTTGTCGAGCGACACCGGGCGTGCACCGGTTTCGGCAAGCCTTTTTGCCAGTGCGGAGTCATTGCCCGCGTGAAAACTGCATTCCCGGTCGATCAGGCTTTCGGCAAGCGTTTCGAAGCCGGCTAAAGGTAGCGTTCGCACGAGGCCCGGCCGGGCGAGCGCCCACATCAGCTCGTCGAAGGTCGCGTTGGTACGGCTGTCGTCCGCGGTGGGAAGAATTGAAAGTGCCATGGTCAGAAGGTTTCCATCTGTACGCGCGTCGCCTCGACCTTTCTCAGCCGTTCCCGATCGCTTTCCTCCTGCCGGCGCTGTTCGGCGTCGAGAAATTCGAGAATGAGGTCGGTCCTGTGTCCGGCCGCGATCGCGGCGTCGATGACGGCCATTGCCATGGCGTGTTCGAGGTCGCGGCCGGTGACGGCGCCGTATCCTTCGACGTCGCGATCCGGCACCCGGATATGCGCCTCCGCCACGAGAACCTCGCCGAGATGGAAGGCCGTGTTGCGGACGGTGTCCACGAATGGCAGCATGGCGAGCCCGGTGCGGTTTGCGAGCACCGACACGCTGCCGAGATCGGTCAGCACGTCTTCGGCGCATGCCCTGATCGCCTCGGGCCGGCTCGCGGCGAGAATGTCGAGCGCCTGCGCATGCTCATAGGCTCCGATGGCCGGACTGCCGGTGGTAACCTCAGTCATAATCCTTCCTTTCCTGGGATGTCCCGTTTGTCCGGCCCTTGGCCGGGCGCGTCTTCGTTGTCGATGACGAACTGCATCCTCTCGCCCGCCCAGACGACGTCGGAATAGGCGATCGGGTGGCCTTCCATGTCGACATCGACCTTTTGGACGATGAGGACAGGCTGCTCCTGCGATTGCGCCAGCAGGCGCGCCTCCTCGGCGATCGGCAGGCGGGTGAAGATCGTCGTGCTGTGGCGCAGGTAATCCGGAATGCCGAAATCCCTGTAGATCTCGGTCACCGATATGCCGGCGCGCCGGCGGATGTGCATGTTGGGAAAACGGCTGACAGGATGATAGGCGCGGCTGAGGCTGATCGGCACGTCGTCCGCAAAGCCGCGCCGCACGATCATATAGACCGGCGAACCCTCCTGAATACGCAAGGCAGCGGCGACGACCGGCGGCGCCTGGATCTCCAGTTCGTTCACCGGCTGGCCGGAGGGGACGCGCCCCTGTTCCTTGAGGTTCCGGCTGAACCGCGTCCGCCGTGCGATGTTGTAGCGGATTACCGACTGTTCCTCGACGAAAGTGCCGCGACCCTGTTCGACGCGCACTTTCCCCGCTTCGGCGAGCTCGGCGATGGCGCGCCGCACGGTATGCCGGCCAACGCCGAACCTGCGCATGATCTCCGCCTCGGTCGGCAACTGGGTGCCGGCAGCGAAGGTTCCGGATGCGATGTCCCGGCTGATCTGTTCTTCAAGGAACTGCCATTGCCCCCATCGGGGCCGGCTGTCGGATGATGCATTTGCCTTATACATTCGGATGAACCTAAATTCATTCGGATGTTTTAGCTCTAACAGCTCTCCGTGACAATTGTATGTATGGAACAGGCGATTTGCGCCGGAGCTTCGAGCTTAGGCAGTCTAACTTGCCGACACTCGAATGCCGCATCAGAGAAGATGGCGCTGGCGCAGCCAATCCGCCGTCAGGCGGCTCGCTTCGGCGGCAGCGGAAGCCGCATCCCGACCATTGAGCAATGCAAAGAGAAAGGCACCGCTGAAACGGTCGCCTGCACCGATCGTACTGGCGACTTTCACGGCCGGTGCCGGATCGACCTGGATCGATTGCGAGCCGTCGTAAAGGGTTATGCGGCGCGCCCCGTCCGTCAGAACCAGCATCTTGAGGCGCGGACCGGCAAGCTCGACGACGCGGCGCCACACGGCCGGCGCTTCCTCGCCCGCATCGTCGCGCGATGTGACGACGTAATCGGCCGGCCGCGGCGTGGCCGATCGGAGCGGCAGTTGTGAAACCACGAGAGGAATATCATGGAGCCTCGCGACGAGCGCCTCTTCGAGCAGAAGGGCGTTGATATAGGCGGCATCGCCCGTCAACGCGCCGCCGGCGAAAAGGGCCGCTCGGCTTCGGCCGGCAGGGGCGATGATCGTTCTTTCGCCATTCGGTTCGAGCAGGATCTCCAGCGGCTCGGTCTCGCCGGGCAGCATTGCCACATGCGTCGTGTCGAAGCCCGCCGCATTCAACGTCTTCAGTGCCGACAGGCCCTGCTCGTCCTGCATGAGGCGTGTGACGAGCGCCACATCTGCGCCAAGGTCCAAAAGTTGGCAGCCGGTATAGAAGCCGCCCCCGCCGAGGTGAACTTGGCGACTAGAAAAGCGCAGACGCCCGCCCCGCGTCAGCGGCTCCTCAAGCTGCCAGATACGGTCGTGATTGACGGAACCGATGACGATGACGCGATGCATTGGAGGTGCCTATCTCTCGTCGAGGCCGGGCGCGAGCGCATCGACGATGAAACGCTGCGCGGCCAGGAATATGACGAGGACGGGCACGATCGACAAGAGGCTGGTTGCCATCAGCGGTCCCCAGACGCGTTCGGTTCCCTCGAGATCGGCGAAGGTCGCTATCCCCGTGGTCAGGGTTTTCTTGAACCTGTCTTCGAGAACGAGCTGACCCCACAGATAGATGTTCCACGCGCCCATGAAGGAAATCACAGACAGGGCAGCAATCGCCGGAACGACGTTCGGGATGCCGATTTCCAGGAACTGCCGCCAAAGACCCGAGCCGTCGATCCGTGCCGCTTCGAACATCGACGCGGGCAGGGAGCGGAACGCCTGCCGCATGTAGAAGACATAGAAGCCGATATAGGGAATAGAGGGGATGATCATCGCGCCGTAGGTGTCGAAGGCCTGCATTTTCACCACGGCGATATAGGTCGGGATGATCGCGAGCACGGTCGGGAAGGACATGGTCGCGATCACGAACCAGAAAAGCGTCTGCCGCCCCGGAAACTCCATCCGGCCGAAAGCGAAGCCGGCCGGAACGGCAAGCAGCAGTTTTCCGATCGTGATCAGGGTGGCGGTCAGGATGGAATTCCAAAGCCATATCCAGATCGGATGGCGGCTCGCGGCGACCGTAAAATTCGCGAGCGTCGGGTCTTCAGGCCACAGGCGGACGGCCTTGGCGGCGATGATCTCGTTTGGCGTGAAGGCCGAAGAGACCATCCATACAAGCGGGAACACGGTCGCCACGCTGGTGACAAGAAGGATGCCGTGGATCACCAGGCGATGGAGCGAGACGTGAGGCGGGATGGCATTCATCCGTAATGCACCCTTTTTTCGCCGACGCGGAACTGCAGCCAGGTGACGACCAGCACGGCGACGATGATGATGACGGCGACAGCGCTCGCCGGGCCGAACTGGAAGAACTGCAATCCTTGCTGCCAGAGGAAATAAAGCAGGCTGGAGCTTCTCCCGGCAGGACCGCCTTGGGTGAGCACGTCGATGACGCCGACGATGTCGTCGAGAACGTGGAAGAACGTCGTGATGCTGATGAAAAAGGCGGTCGGGGTCATCAGCGGCAGGCTGATCGTGAAGAAGTGGCGTCGGGCGCTGGCGCCGTCGAGCTGCGAGGCTTCGCGCAGTTCATGGGGGAGGGTGGCGAGCGCGGCAAGCCAGAGGAGCATGTTGAGTCCAAAGGTCTTCCAGAAGGTGACCAGCGAGACGCAGAGCAGAGCGAGATCCGGGTCCGTGTGCCAGCGGGATTTCGGAAAGCCGAAGAACCCGAAGATCTCGTTGAACAGGCCGTTGACGGGATTGAGCAGCCAGGACCACGCCACTCCGGCTACGGAATAGGCGACGATCGTCGGCAGGAACAGACTGCCGCGATAAAGGCCCTGCATGGGGGTGTGGCGGACCGCATGGATCATCAACGCCAGGATGAGCGGCAGGATGATCTGGGCGGGAATGAGGATCACGCAATAGAGCAGGGTGTTCCAGGCAGCCGTCCTGAAATCCATGTTTGCGAAAACGGTTTCGTAGTTGCCGAGCCCGACGAAACGGACATCGGAGGAAAGAAGGTTCCAGTCGAGCACCGAAAGCAGTGCCGAGGCGATCAGCGGGCCGTAAAGGAAAATTGCGACGGAAAGAACGGCCGGCCCCACGAAGAGATACGGGACCAGCATTCTGAGGCGCGAAGCCATGATCCACCCGTTTATGCCGAGACCAGGGCTGCCAGTTCCTGATGGGCACTCTTCATGCCGTCCGTCACCGTCACTTCCTTCAGCAGCATGCGGGAAACCCATTTGCGCCAGACCTCCTGGCCTTCGAGGCCCCGCTTGCCGGGCCAGATGGTTTCCGCGGTCAAACCGTCCGCAAGTTGGCCGCCCGCAGGCTTCATGAAGTCGTTGATCAGCGGAACATCGTGGACCGACGTGTTGAGATAGCCGACTTCCGACCAGATCGTCTGGCCTTCCTTCGAAGCGCAGAATTCGAGGAAGGCAAGCGAGGCTTCGGCCTGTTCCTTGTTCCGGGCATAGATGGCGAGGAAGTTGCCGCCGCTATTCATCTTGCGCGGATGTCCGGCAAGGCCGGGAAACTTGGCGGTGATCGCCTTGGCCCCGCCGAAAGGGAAAATCGCGGCGCGTGTCGAGCTGGTCGTGCAGATGGCAAGGGCACCGGATTCGAAGGCGGCATCCTGGTCCTTGGCACCGACCGGGAGCCAGAGACCCTCATGCGCCGGTGCGCAATATTCCGCCATACCGGCAATCGCCTCGGGGCTGTTAAGGGCGAGCCTGCCCTCCGGATCGACGATGAAGCCGCCAGCATTCTGGATGAACGACTGGCTTGTCCATTCGTTGTTGGAAAGCGCCAGCGCGGAACGATAGGTGGCGTGCTTGCCTTTCAGTGCAGCGTCCAGCTTGCGGGCATTTTCATAAAGCCATTTCGTGTCCGGGTTTTCCGGCAGGTTGGGATCGAGGCCGGCGGCCTGCCACAGCGTGATGTTGATGAAGGTGATCGGCGTCGACATGGCCCAGGGAAGGCCGATCAGGGAGCCGTCGATGGTGACGAGCGGCAGCACGGAAGGACGGAAATTGGCGAGGATAGCCTCGGCCTTGGCGGCATCGATTTCCCGCAGGTCCCGCGCCCCGAGCGTTCGCTTGGCGAAGTAACCGAATTTCCAGCCGGTGATCATCATCGCCGGAGGCCGGCCGGCGGCAGTGCTGGCCACGACCTTGGCGGTTGCCGACTCGTAGTCGCCGTCGAACCGGTTGGTCACGGTCACGCCGAGCTTCTTCGCGTTGAATGCGTCGACAACCTTCTGGAAGGGCTTGTCGGAACCCCAGGTGCTCGAAATTTCGATTGAGGCATCGGCCGAACGCGCCGGCGATGCGGTGATCATGCTTGCGCCCGTTGCAGCTGCAACTCCGGCGATGAATTTCCGGCGGCTGATCTCGATCATTCTTCGCTCCAATTCATTCGAATTTATCATGAAATATTCGAATGTTGATGTAGCGGCGATCGATGACACCCATATGAAGCAGCCGGCGCATTTTGGACGCCTCCTTTCTTCTATCGCCGATCTTCTACGGGTGGATGACAGGAGAGTGAGCGGCAATCGCGATTGAAACCGGACGCGCCGAAAGGTATCGACATTCGAACGGCATGAGCGGAATCGGACAAAAGAGAGACATGGAGAAGAAATCGTCGCATGGGCAGTGGCAGCAGGTCGAAGAGGATATCGCCGAGGATATCCTGACCGGCCGGCTTTCCCCGCTGGCCCAGCTTCCGAAGGAGGCCGAACTCATGGAGCAGTTCGGCGTCGGCCGCCACACGATCCGGCGGGCCATCTCTCGCCTTCAGAGCCGCGGGCTCGTGCAGGTCGAGCAGGGCAGGGGCACCTTCGTGCGGGACGGGCGCCTCGAATATCGCCTTTCCGAGCGCACCCGCTTTTCGCAGAATCTGCTCGATCAGGGCCGAGAGCCTTTCGGCCAGGCAATCCGCGAAGAGGAGATATCCGCCTCCGCCGTGGTCGCAGAGGCGCTTCGTCTGCCGCGGGGCGAGCCGGTCTATCATATCGTCCGGCGCGGTTTTGCCGACGACGAGCCGATCAACCTTTCGAATGCCTATTATCCGGTCCGGCGTTTTCCCGGTTTCGACAAGGCGCGGCGCAGCGGGCGGAGCGTCAGCGTGATCCTGGCCGAATACGGCGTTCCCGATTACATCCGTTTGCGGACGGACATTCTGGTGCGGATGCCGGCGTCTGAAGAGGCGCGGCAGCTCGACCAGAGCATGTCTCGGCCGGTCATCGTGTTGAAGAAAGTGGATGTCGACATGAAAGGAACGCCCATCGCCTATTCGGAAACGGTCTGGCCGGGCGAGCGGGTGCAGTTTTCGATCGACAACACGAACCAGCTTCTCGATGCGCTCGCACGGAACAAGGACGCCTGAGCAACAAGCCTGCAAAAAAAGGCCCGCCGAAACGGGCCTTCCTGACGGTGAGACACCGGAGCGGTATTAGGCGGTCTCGGCCCCTGCGATGCCGCGAGGAGATTCACCCGGAGCGAGGACCATGCTCCAGATGAGGCCGCCGAGCGTCGCGCCGACCAAAGGAGCCAGCCAGAACAGCCAGAGCTGCCCGAGGGCGCCGTTCTCCGCGAAGAAGACCACCGCGGTCGACCGGGCGGGATTGACCGACGTGTTTGTCACCGGGATCGAAATCAGATGGATCAGCGTCAATCCGAGCCCGATTGCGATGGGGGCAAAACCCGCCGGCGCAGCCTTTGCGGTGGCCCCAAGGATGATAATCAGAAATCCTGCGGTCAGAACGATTTCAGCCACAAGGGCGGCCGTCATGCCGTAGCCGCCGGGTGAGTTGGCGCCATATCCATTTGAAGCAAAGCCACCCGCAACGAAATCCGCTTTGCCCGATGCGATGGCATAGAGCACGGCGGCGCCGACCAGCCCGCCGATGACCTGGGCTATCCAATAGGGCACCAGATCCTTCCACTCGAACCGGTGGGCGACGGCCAGACCGAGCGAAACGGCTGGATTGAAATGCCCTCCGGAAATCCCGCCCACCGCATAGGCCATTGTCAGTACCGTCAATCCGAACGCAAGCGAAACACCAACAAAACCGATGCCAAGATCCGGATAGCTCGCTGCAAGCACGGCACTGCCGCACCCGCCGAATACAAGCCAGAATGTTCCGATCGCCTCGGCTGCCAATTTCCTGATCATTGCGAATCTCCTCCTCGTGAGTCCCGACGCATATTTCATAATCCCTTGTTGTTCCGAAGGGAAGATAGGCGGCTATTGAATGTAGTGTACAGATGGCAGAGCGTTAGGCCTGTCAAACGGTCCAAACAATGACCCTGGCCGCTGCCCCGAAACGGGTTTCAAGCTGCGGCGGTGGTCAAGAGGTTGCGATCGAGGCGGATTGGAAATCCAGGCCGATGTCGAGTGTTGGGGCGCTATGGGTGATCCACCCGACCGAGAGGAGGTCGACGCCCGATGCCGCGACGGCCGCGGCTGTTTCCGGCGTAATGCCGCCGGAAGCTTCGGTAATCGCCCGTCCGGCGACGATCGCGACGGCTTCGCGCAGTTCATCCGGTGTCATGTTGTCGAGGAGCACGGCATCCGCGCCGATTTTCATGGCTTCGTGAAGCTGGTCGAGCGTATCGACTTCCACCTCGATCTTCACCATGTGGCCGACGCCCGCCCTGGCACGGCGTATGGCTTCCGCGACGCCGCCGGCGATCGCAACGTGGTTGTCCTTGATCAGCACGGCATCATGAAGCGCGAAGCGATGGTTCATGCCGCCGCCGGCGCGAACCGCGTATTTTTCGAGTGCCCTGAGCCCCGGTGTCGTCTTGCGGGTGCAGACGACTGCGGCCCGGCTGCCCTCGATCGCGGCGACGACGCCTGCCGTGACGGTGGCGATGCCGGATAGATGGCCGAGGAAGTTGAGCGCCGTGCGTTCGGCGGTCAAAAGCCCGCGGGACGGACCTTCGATCGTGGCGATCGTATCGCCGGGCTTCACCGCCGCGCCGTCCGGGATATGGCGCGTCACGCTGATCGCGGGATCGACGAGCTGGAAGGCGAGCTCGGCGGCGTCGAGCCCGGCGATCACGCCGGCCCTGCGGGCGGCCATGACCACCGTCGAGCGATGTTCGGCCGGGATGACGGACGTCGAGGTGATGTCGCCGGCAAGGCCGAGATCTTCGAGAAGTGCTGCGCGGACCGGCGGTTCGACGATCAGTCGCGGAAGGGGAGCAGGGCTCATGTCAGGCACTCCTTAGGCGCTCCGGGCAAGGGGATGGGAAGCGGTCGCCCGCGCGATATCCAGCGCCTCGGCAAGGCGCATCCTGCGCCGCTCGGCATAGGCGAGCTTGAGCGGAAAATCCGTGCGGGCATGCGCGCCGCGCGATTCCCGCCTGAGCGAGGCGAAGACGGCGACCAGCAGCGCGACGATGGCGGGGTCGGCGGCCGGCCCCTCGTTTTGGACGAGCGGCAGCAGGCTTGCGATCGCGCCCTGGATCGCTCCGGCGTTGCGCAATACGCCGAGATGACGGGAGACGATCGGCTGAACGGCGGAAATATCTGCCGGTGGCGGGAGACTGGCCACCGATGCCGTGTGAACCCTATCGGCGGACGTTCCGGCAATATCCCGTGCCGCCCGCATGCCCATGACGGCCGCTTCGAGCAGCGAATTGCTGGCGAGCCGGTTGGCGCCGTGCAGGCCGGTGCAGGCCGTTTCGCCGACGGCCCACAATCCCTCGACCGAACTGCGGCCGTTCATATCGGTCGCCACGCCGCCCATGTGGTAGTGAACGGCGGGACGGACGGGAATGTGATCCTCCGAAGGCGCGATGCCGGCCTCGCGGCACAGCCGATCGATAGCCGGGAAACGGCCCGCGAATCTCTGGCCAAGCGCTTCGCGGGCATCGAGAAAGGCACGGCCGCCGCGGGCGATTTCGGCGCTGATCGCGCGGGCCACAATATCCCTCGGAGCGAGTTCGGCTCCGGGTTCGCGGGCAAGAAACCGTTCGCCTTTTTCGTTGACGAGCACGGCGCCCTCGCCGCGCACCGCCTCGCTCACCAACGCCAGCGGCCGCCGGGGAGAATCGAGCGCCGTCGGGTGAAACTGCACGAATTCCATATCGGCGAGCTCGGCGCCGATGCGTGCGGCGAGCATGATGCCCTGGCCGTAGTTGCCGATAGGATTGGTGGTCGCGTCATAAAGCCCGCCGAGCCCGCCGGTCGCGAGCACCACGCGGGAGGTTGGCAGGATCGCGGCCCCACGGGGTGTTGCGCAGACGAGACCGGATAGCCCGCCGCCGTCGGTGAGCAGGCGCCGCACCTCGGCACCGGCGAGCACGGTGATCGACGGTGTCCTGAGAACGGCGTCGATCAGTGCCCGGACGATCGCCGCGCCCGATCCGTCGCCCAGCACATGCACGATGCGGCGGCGACTATGTGCCGCTTCCAGCCCGAGTGCCAGTTCGCCGTCCCCCGTCCTGTCGAAGCGCACGCCGAATCTTTCCAGCATCGCGATGGTGGCCGGCGCGTCATGGAGAATGGATGCGGCGACCGCCGCGTCGGATAATCCGTCACCGGCGGCCAGCGTGTCGGCGAGATGGAGTTCGGGGCTGTCGTCCTCGCCAAGGCTCGCGGCAATGCCGCCCTGCGCCCAGGCGCTGGACGTTTCCCCACCCAGGCCCGCACGGGTGACGAGCACGACCGGCTGCGGCGCCAGCATCAGCGCCGTCACCAGTCCCGCCAGCCCGCTGCCGACGATCGCGACACGGCCCGCGAGGTGATCGAGCCTGTCGGTCATATCGCCAGCATCCTTTCCACCGCCAGGCGGGCGGCCGCTGCAACCGCCGGATCGACGGTCACCTCATGGCGGTTCTCCTCCAGCGCCTTGCGGATGTTGGAAAGGGTAATCCGCTTCATATGCGGGCAGAGATTGCAGGGCCGCACGAACTCCACGTCGGGATGGTGCACGGCCACATTGTCGCTCATGGAACATTCCGTCAGAAGCACGACGCGCGCCGGCTTCTTACTCCCGACATAGTCCGACATGACGGCGGTCGATCCGGCGAAATCCGCCTCCGCCACCACATCTGGCGGGCATTCGGGGTGGGCGAGCACCAGAACGCCCGGATGGGCTTCGCGCAGGTCGCGGACGTCCTGCGCGTTGAATAGCTCATGGACCTCGCAATGGCCGTGCCAGGCGATGATCTCGACATCGGTCTCGCGCGCCACGTTCTGCGCCAGATATTCGTCGGGGATCATCAGCACCTTCGGGACGCCGAGCGACTCCACCACCTGCTTCGCGTTCCCGGAGGTGCAGCAGATGTCGGAAGCGGCCTTCACGGCGGCGGACGTGTTCACATAGGTGATGACCGGCACGCCCGGATGCGCTTGCCTCAGCAGCGCCACGTCTTCCGGAGTGATCGATTCCGCCAGCGAACAGCCCGCCCCCATGTCCGGGATCAGCACCGTCTTTTCCGGGTTCAGGAGCTTCGCCGTCTCCGCCATGAAATGCACGCCGGCAAGCACGATGACGTCCGCATCCACCTCGACGGCCTTGCGGGCCAGCGCCAGGCTGTCTCCGACGATGTCGGCCACGCCATGGAATATCTCCGGCGTCTGGTAATTGTGGGCCAGGATAACGGCGTTGCGGCGACGTTTGAGCTCCAGGATCGCCTCCACGTCGGCCTCATAGGCCATCCATTCGGCCTTGGGAATGACGCGGCTGACACGGTCGTAGAGCATGGATGCGGAAATCGGGGAATTCACAGGCGCCTCCTTTATACTCGAACTGAGTATATCAGGCGCAAAGACATATTCTCGAATCGAGTTTATGTCAATTGCGCGAGAGAGGAAGTTTCGAGCCGGAAAGTGCCCGCTCCTCGAGCACCGCGTGCCGGTAACGAAAGAGCTTGGCTGGCCGGCCGCCGGTCTCGGTCGTCATTTCGCCCGTCTCCTCGATCAGCTCCTGCTGGTCGATCAGCCGGCGGAAGTTCGGCTTGTGCAGCGTCAGCCCGGCCAGCGCTTCGACAGTGCGCTGCAGTTGCAGGAGAGTGAATTTCTCCGGCATCAGTTCGAAGACGACCGGCCGGTATTTGATCTTGGCTCGCAGCCGGGCGATCGCGGTCGCGAGAATGCGGCGGTGATCGGCGAACATCTGCCGG
The DNA here is from genome assembly GCF_051400715.1 of Neorhizobium descurainiae. NCBI lineage: Bacteria > Pseudomonadati > Pseudomonadota > Alphaproteobacteria > Hyphomicrobiales > Rhizobiaceae > Neorhizobium > Neorhizobium descurainiae. The sequence continues at coordinate 66,450 of NZ_JBLFFK010000013.1, read as the reverse complement.
CCGAGACTTCGCCCGGATGCGCAGCCGGCTTCGATCACAAGCCCGGCTTCGTACATCAGTTCATAGCGCTGGAGCGTGAAATCCTCGTTCCAGGCCGCATCTTGGAGGCCGAAGGTGAAATCGATGCGGCGCCGGCGATGTTCGCGGTGTGTCGGCTCGGCATCCGCCCAGTCCTGCAATCGGCCGGTTATGGCGGAAAGAACGTCCGGCCTTCCTTTCCGGTGATCCTCCCAGGGAAAATACTCGTACCAGCCGTGCCATTCCGGCTTTCCGGCCCCGGGTGCCGCCTGCTCGCGAACCAGCCCGAGATAGCTGATGGAAATCGTCCGGCCACCGGCGTTCTCCTGCGTGCGGTCGCGATCGGCAAAGGTGTAGAGCTGCTCCAGATATCCGAGGGGATGGCCTGTCTGGTCCCGCACCCATTCCCTGAGGCCCGCCTGAAGGCTTCTGTGTCCCAGTTCGAAGGGACCTGAGGGCAGGGCGTCTCCGGATCTGATCGTCATGACGCGCGGCTCCTCGCGCGTGACGGCGGAAAGCACCGCGATCAGCTCGGCATGGGCAAGTCCGATGGTCAAGAAAGCTCCCTGTTGGCTGGCGTCGGATATGCGTGCGGCACGGACCGCAGTTTACGCCGACTCGGGAAGACTTTGCCAGCGGTCTCGGCAACCGGGAATTTTACCGAGTCCTCGATCCTCTCGTGGGCGTCCGCCTTGCCCTGCGCCAATATCCGGCGGCCTTGATCCAGGGGAGCGGATATCCGCGCCTTTCGCCGGATAGGTGCGTATGGCGCACGACGGAAGCTTCGAAGGCGATCCAGACGAAAGTTTCGGGTTCCGAGGTGGTCTTGTCGAGCACCGGTAACGGCCGCGATGCTGGTGATGGCCGCTTCGCGTCACGGCTGATCATGGCGTCACCGATTTCATAAGCTATGCGGCGAGCCGGCGGCCCTCTTTCGAAGTCTCGAAGAAATGCAGTTTTGAGGCATCCGCCGACAGCCAGACCTTTTCGCCCAGCTTCAATCGCGGACGCTCTTTGATCACGACGGAGAGCCGCGTTCCGCAGCCATTGGTGATGACGATCGTCTCGGGTCCCGTCGTTTCGACGACCGAGATCATGCCGGGGAAGGCGCCTGGAGTATTTTCCGCGACGATCGACAGATCCTCCGGACGGATCGCCAGCACCGCGGGACTTCCTTTCAGGATGCCGAGCCTGGCGGAGACGGGGATCGCCGTACCATCCGATGCGACAAAGCGATCGGTACCCGAAGCATCCATCTGCCCCTCGATGAAATTCATCGCCGGCGAGCCGATGAAACCGGCAACGAAGCGGTTGGCCGGGCGGTCATAAAGTTCGAGCGGGTGGCCGATCTGTTCGATATGGCCGTCGCGCATGACGACGATCTTGTCCGCCATGGTCATGGCCTCGATCTGGTCGTGGGTGACGTAGACGGTGGTCGCGCCGAGCCGCTGGTGCAGTTCCTTGATCTCCGCGCGCATCTGGACCCTCAGCTTGGCGTCGAGGTTCGAAAGCGGTTCGTCGAACAGGAAGACCTGCGGATTGCGGACGATCGCCCGGCCCATGGCGACACGCTGGCGCTGGCCGCCCGAAAGCTGTTTCGGTTTACGGCCGAGCAGCGGTTCGAGACCGAGAATTGCCGCAGCGCGTTCCACCGCCTTGTCGATCTCGGGCTGTGCGACGCCCGCAAGCTTCAGGGCGAAGCTCATGTTCTTGCGAACGGTCATATGGGGGTAGAGCGCGTAGGACTGGAAGACCATGGCGATGTCTCGTTCCTTCGGCCGGACCGTATTGACGACGCGGCCGCCTATGCTGATCGTGCCGCCGGAAATTTCCTCCAGCCCGGCGATCATCCGCAGGAGAGTCGATTTTCCGCAGCCGGAGGGCCCGACCAGAACGACGAACTCTCCGTTCTCCACGGTCATGTCGACCTCGTGGAGTGCTTGATAGGCCCCGTATTTCTTCACCAGCTTGTTCAATGCAACCTGAGCCAAGGCTATCCTCCTCCCAATTTCGGTTTCCGTCAGCCCTTCGTCGCGCCGGACATGAGGCCGCTGACGAACATGCGCTGCATCACCAGGAAGATGAGCGCGATCGGCAGCGTCATGACGAAGGATGCGGCCATGACCGCGCCCCAGTCGGTGTCGAACTCGGTCGAAAATTCCGCGAGCCCGATCGGCAGCGTCTTCATTTCCTTCTCGGTCGCGAAGGAAAGGGCGAAGACGAATTCGTTCCAGGTGGCGACGAAGGAATAGAGCGTCACCGCGATGATGCCCGGAGTGACGAGCGGCAGGGAGATCCGGAACAGCACGCCGAGCTGCGAAGCGCCGTCGATGATCGCCGCATCCTCGAGCTCCTTGGGAATGCCGCGGAAATAGCCTGTCAGCATCCAGACGCTCAAGGGAAGGGTGAGGATGAGGTAGACGAGGATCAGGCCGAGATAGGTATTGATCAGGCCGAGATAGTTGAGAACGATGTAAAGCGGCACGATGACGGTTGCCGTCGGCAAAAGCTGTCCGATCAGCACGAAGGCAAGCGCCGCCGAGCGGCCACGGAAATCGAAGCGGGCAAAGCCATAGGCGGCGAAGACGGCGAAGACGAGCGCCAGGAACGTGGAGCCGATCGAGATGATCAGGCTGTTGACGAAATAGCGCGGGATGTTCGATTCGAAGAGGACGTTCTTGAAGTTCACCAGCGTCGGCGGATCGGGCAGCCATTGCGGCGGGATCGTGTAGAGCTGCGAGAGCGGCTTGAAGGCGGAAACGGCCATCCAGAGGAACGGGAAGACAGCGACGATTACCAGGAACGCGACCGGCATGGAGATGAGAAGAGTGCGGCGTGAGTCCTTCATGGCTCAGTCCTTTTCTTGCGCCGCGAAGACGCGCATGTAGAGCACGATGATGACCGAGATGAACAGGAAATAGAGCACCGAGAGCGCCGCGGCGCGGTTGAACTCGAAATACTCGAACGCCTGCACATAGATCTGGATCGGAAAGATCATCGAGCGATTGGCGGGGCCACCGCCGGTGATCGAGTAGATGATCGTGATGCCGTCCAGCGCCCATATGGTGAGGAGCAGGGTGATGGACACGAGCACCGGCCTGAGCTGCGGCAGCATGATATGCCAGATCTCGTGCCAGAAACCGGCGCCATCGACCCTGACCGCCTCGTACAGCTCTTCCGGAACGGATTGCAGGCCGGCGAGCACCATGACCGCCACGAAGGGGAACATCTTCCAGGCGTTGACCGCGATCAGCGCCGGCATCACGGTGTTGGGATTGGTAAGCCAGCCGATGGGTTCGGAGATGATTCCGACCTGCATCAGCATGTAGTTGATGATGCCGTAGTCGGTATGAAACATCCAGGCCCAGGTCATGGCGGCGACGATGCCCGGCACCACCCATGGGATCAGCATCAGGGAGCGCACCAGCGATCGGCCGGAAAAATGCTGGTTCAGCAGGATGCCGGCCAGAACCCCGAGCAGGAGCTGGAAGACTACGGAGCCGATGACGTAGTAGGCGGTATTGAAAAGGATCAGCCTGGTGGACGGCGCACTGATGGCGACGTTGAAATTCCGCATGCCTGAGAAGGCGCCGTTTGCATCTGTGACGCTAAGCTCGGCGGTCGAAAGCATCGGATAGACGATCAGGGCCGCCAGAAGCAGCATGGTCGGCAGGATGAACCAGATGCCGGGACTGATGTTTCGCAATGTCATGGGAAGTCCGAACGTTATGCGCCCAACCCGGACGAGATCGGGCGCTTCCACCTTGTTTCCTGGATCAACTGTGACGCGTATCACTGTGACAGAAGCGTCTTGATCTCGGTTGCCGCGGCGTCCATGGCTTCCTGAACAGTGCTGCTCTGCAGCAGCGCTTCCTGGAGGTGATTGTAGTAGATCTGCCCGATCTGGCCCCATTGCGGGATTGTCGGCTGCGGACGCGCATATTTCAGCATTTCCTTGTGCGCGTCCATGATCGGATCGGCGAAACGCTTGTCGTTCAAACCCGACATGGCGGCGGGGAAGGTGGTCGTATAGGCGGCCTGCCGCTCCGGCTTCGACATGAAGGCCGCGAGCTTGATCGCCGCGTCCTTGTTCGGCGCGTCTTTCGGAATGATGAAGTTCCAGCCGCCGAGTATGACGGCGGGATCCTTGCCTTCCGGATGCGGCAGCGGGCCGACGCCAAGCTCGATATCCGGCGCGGCTGCACGAATGCGCTCGATATCGGAGGTGGCGCCGGGGATCATCGCCACGTTGCCCACCTGGAAGAGACGACGCAGGGCATTGGAGTCGTTCTCGAGCGTCGAAGGCGGCGAGACCTTGTAGGTGGTGAAGAGATCGACATAGAGCTTCACGCCCTCCACCGAGGCCGGCGAATTGATGATGACTTCCTTGTTGTCGGGACCGAGAATGCCGCCGCCGTTCATCCACATGAAGGGCAGGGAACGGAACAGTGCGTTGCCGGGCTGGTCGGCACCACCGCCGGAGACACCGTAACCATAGACCTGCTGGCCCTTGCTGTTCTTGCCGGTCAGCTTCTTGGCGGCGTCCACGAACTCCGCCCAGGTTTGCGGCGGCTTTTCCGGATCGAGTCCGGCCTCCTTGAAGGCACCCTTGTTATAGATCAGCGCATGGGCTTCCGCCTGGAAGGGCAGGCCGTAGAGCTGTCCGTTGTAGGTGGCTGTATCGAGACTGGCGGGCAGGATGTCGTCGAATTTCACGCCGGCCGTCGTCAGCCGGTCGCGCAGGGGCTCGAGCTTGCCGGTCTCGGCGAGCGGGACATTGGCGCCGTTCTGAACGTCGATCAGGTCCGGCGTGCTGCCGGATTGCAGCGCGACAAGGATCCGGCTCTGCAGGCCGCCCGCCACGTTCGCCTCGACGCGGACATTGACGCCCGGGTTCTCCTTCATGAACTCGGCGGCATAGTCCTTCGCTTTCTGCTCGTTCCAATTCATCGTCCACCAGACGAGATCGGCCGCGGACGTGTGAGCTGCCTGCGACAGCAACAGGGCAAGGCCGGTGACGAGCATTTTCGTTCTGCGCTTCATGACATTCTCCTCCCTAGAATTCGTATCGCTGACGACGGCTACACCGCCTCCCGGGTGATCGCGTCGTGAATGGAAATCGGCGTCGCGGACGCACCGAGCAGATGGGCGTGGCTGACGAGCGCCCGCATGTAACCGATCGTATAGGCCATGCCGGCATGCCAGGGGGCGTTGCTGTGCAAGTCAGGCACGTGATCGGGGACCATGACGCCGTCGAAATCCTCGTCGCGCAGAATGCGGACGATTTCCGCCATATCGACATCGCCGTTGTCGACGAAAGTCTCTTCGTAGCGGGGAACCTTGCCCCTGACGTTGCGGAAATGGACGTAGGCAATCCGCTTGGCGCGGGCGAAACGGCGCGTCGTCTCATAGACGTTGCCGGTGGTCATTTCCTGCAGCGAGCCGATGCAGAATTCCAGAGCGTTCGACGGGCTCTCCACGATCGACACCAGACGGTCGTATTTCGACGGCTGGTTTACGAGGCGTGCCGTACCGCGAAGCGTCTCCATCGGCGGATCGTCCGGATGAGCGGCAAGGCGAACTCCTGCTGCTTCCGCGACCGGGACGAGTTCCTTCAGGAACCATTCGAGCCGCTGCCACAGTTCGGTTTCCGAAACCTTCAGTGGCATGGCGCCTGCCACGCTCGGGCGATAACGCATGTTCCAGACCATGCCGTCCGGGATCGGCGCCTGTGCGTCGAAACTCGCGGCATCGAAGACTGAAGTCACGGCGCCGCCGCGGCCGACCGGCAGACGCCGCCAGCCCCAGACGCCGGCGATCGAAAAATTGTAGCCGATGACCTTGATGCCGGCACGGCCGGCGTCCTCGATGAGACGCTTGAGACCATCCATCTGCCGCACCTTTTCCGGACCGTCGAGCAGGATGTCGGACCAGAAGTTCGGTGCGAAATTCTCCATCGCGGCGATCTTCAGCCCGTATTCGCCGAGCATGTCGACGACGCTCTTCATGTAGTCGTAGGTCCAGAGCGTCTCTTCGGTGCAGTCTCCGAGGATAGGTCCGGGCTGGCCGCCCGCCAGATAAGGCTGCGGGTCTTCGGCGCGCTTGTAGCGGCCGAGGTGAACGACGACATCCTCGATGCCGAGCTGCTGGGCGAACTTCGCGTTGTCGCGGTTCAGCCGTTCGCCTGAAAGCGTCATTCCGACTCGGATGGGCATGCATTCCTCCTTTGCATCCCGACATAATCAGTTCAAATATGAATTCATCATGTTCTAAATAGAATGAGTTCGGTTTTTTGATCTGTCAAGCGGCATTGGCGGGAAAAGCAAAAAAGACCGAATATGGGGAAAGTTCGCTCATGCGGCATGGTTCTGGACGGCAGCCTGCATCGAGCCACGCCATTGCGGCGTTGCACCTGATGGCACGGTTCCGTGGCCGGTTCAGTCGAAGAAACCGCGATCCTCTTCGGCAAGGTAGGCAATCGCCTTATCGATGACGAAATCGACGCCCATCCCCGGCCGGTCCCAGACGTCGACGAAACTGTCCTTGACGATCGGATTCGGCAGTCCCTCGACGATCTCGTACCACCAGTCGGGTTCGCCGATCGGGATTTCGAACGCGATGTAGTTCTGGGGAAGGGTGGCGGAGACCTGGACGAGCGCCGCAAGTCCGAGTACGCCGTTTGCGGTGCCATGCGGCGCAAACAGAAGCCCGTGGATTTCGGCATACTCGGCGACGCGCTTCAGCTCGGCGATGCCGCCCACGTCGCAGGGATCGGGGCCTAAAATGCTGACGGCGCGCGTCTCGATCAGTTCCCGGAAATTCTGACGCAGATAGATCTGTTCGCCGGTGTGGATCGGTGTCGACGTGCTCATCGTCAGGTCGCGATAGGCAGGTGCCCCCACATAGGGCGACTGGTCGCCGGTCAGGATATCCTCGATCCACATCAGGTTGAGCGGCTCCACCGCCTTGGCGAATTTCTTCGCGTCCGGCAGGGTCCAGCCAGGGCCGCAGTCGAGCGCCAGCCCCACCTTGTCGCCGGTGACCTCCTTCATCGCCTCGACGCAGGCGACGACATGGTGGAATCCCTTTTCGGTCAGATAGCCGGTATCCCTGAGTCCGGGCGTGGGCCTCGTCGTCACTTCGCCGTAGTGGAAATCCGGCACCTGGCGGGCCATCGGACTATGGAAGGCGATGGGCTGTTTGATGATGGTGAAGCCTTCAGGCGAATCCATCATCTTCTTCACGTCGGCCGCATAGTCGTCCGGTCCCCAGCCGTTCATCGGAAACCGGACCCCGCCGTTATAGACCCGGACCCGGTCGCGCACCTTGCCGCCGAGCAGTTTGTAGACCGGTATGCCGGCCGCCTTGCCGGCGAGATCCCAGCAGGCCATCTCGATTGCGCTGATCGCGCTGCCCCAGGGCTTGAAGGCGCCGCGGTGGCGGATGCGAAGCATGACCCGCTCCACATCGGTCGGGTCCATGCCGAGGATCATGTCGCGCAGCAGCAGGATGTGTTCCTTGGCATAGGGTTTCCAGAATTCGACCTGACCGTAACCGGAAAGCCCTTCGTCGGTTACAAGGCGCACGACGGGGTGGCGCCCCAGGAGCGCGCATTTGACATCGATGATCTTCAATTCGTCCTCCCGCTGAGCCGGTTCGGCGGCTCGATCAAATATCCGGAATACTGCTGGAAATCTCGACGGCCGCCTCGATCACCATGTCGCGCAGCCTGTCGCGCTCGTCATTTTCCTTGTCGGCGGCCAGATAGGGAATGCTCAGCGCCGCAATGACGCGTCCCGAGGGCGTGGTGACCGGTGCCGCGACTGCCCAGACGCTGCCGCCATGCTCGCCGCGGTCGCTTGCCCATCCCTGCTTGCGGATGCGGTTGAGTTCCGTCGAAAGCTTGGCTGCGTCGGTAATCGTGCGCGGCGTATATTTCTTCAGCGGGGTCGCCAGGAATTTGCGGATGGTTTCCGGCTCCATATGGGCAAGCAGCATCTTGCTCGCGGCGCCGGCATGGAGCGGGAAGGACTGGCCGATCGCCGGGTTGAGAGCATATTGCCCCTGGCCGGCGAAGGACGCGACCACGACAACGGCCTGGTTGTCGAGCACCGAAAGCTTGTTGGCCTCGCCGCTTGTTTCCGCGAGTTTCTTCATGGTCGGTTGAGCGACTGCCAAGAGATCGAAGGTTGCCTCGGAGCGGACCTTGGAGGCGAGGCTGAGCAGCCGGGGACCCAGCACATAGGTGCCGTCGAGCCGCCGCTGCACCATGTTATGGGCATGCAGCGTGTTCAGAATACGGTAGACCGTGCTGCGAGGCACGGAAAGCTGCTCTGAAAGGCCGCGAATGGTTTCGCCGGCCGGCTGGAGTTCAAGGGAAGACAGAATCTCCATCATCCTCTCCAATACCGGGACGCCGTTCTTGTCCTTGTCGTCTTGGCTGCTCTCGTCGCTCATCAGATATCCCTGGCCATCATTCAGTTTCGAATGAAGCAAATTCCCATTTGGAGCAATATCCGATTTTTTCATCAATGACACCATTCCCTCATTGACACCGGCTTTGTCAACATTCATTCTGAAATGAATAGTGTCAGTTTAAATATGAACTGATGTAGGCCGGTGGGAGCCAGCCTCCTGGGAGGGATGACATTGAAATAGCTCGAATGAGGCACGTTCCGCCGCGCTCGGCGCTCCGCTCGTCAGGACGATTGCGGGTGCTGTTGCGGCTCGGAATTTTCGACCACTTGAACGCTTTTCCAAGCGGCTCCCCGAGGGAGCGGCGAGGGCGAAAACACAGGGAATACCATGATCGAGACACAGGATATCAAACGGCCGCCGCGCGAATGGGTCGAGGCGATCAAGAAGATCGGCGCTGCGACGTCATCGAGCCAGCTCAGCAAGATGGGCATCCGCAATACGCATATCTGCGGGCCGGTTTCTCGCCGGGAGGGGACCGTGATGTGCGGTCCGGCGCTGACGCTGCAGTTCGTGCCCAAACGCGAAGATCTTCAGGACGCGGACGAATATGCTCAGCCGGAAAAGCAACTTCACAGGCACGTCCTCTACCATACCCAGCCGGGTGACGTCGTGGTCGTGGACGCCCGCGGCGACATGAAGAGCGGCATCTTCGGCGAGATGATGCTCACCTATTTCAAGGGCAAGGGCGGTGCCGGGGTGGTGATCGACGGATGCTTGCGCGACTACCCGAACGCCAAGCATCTGGACATCGGAATGTGGATCCGTGGCCTGACCCCGAACTTCCACACCCAGACCGATCTGATGCCTTGGGGCGTCAACGTGCCGATCTCTTGCGGCGGCGTGTTCGTCATGCCTGGCGACATAATCGTTGCAGATGACGATGGCGCCGTAGTCGTGCCCGTCAGCCATGCGGAAGAGCTCATAAGGCGTGCTTCGACTCATCATGAATGGGAGGAGTTTTCCAAGGAGAAGCTTCTCGCTGGCGGCGAACTCAAGCGCTACTACCCGCTGCATGACGATGCGCGGACCGAATACGAGGAGTGGCTCCGGAACAAGGCTGCGAAGTGAGGCCCGTCCATGGAAAACGCCACGCTCGATGACAAGGCATTCAGCCTCGTCTGTGACAGCCGCTCTCAGCTCGGCGAAAGCCCGGTCTGGAGCGAAGCTGAAGGAGTGCTCTATTTTGTCGATATCCGCGGTCCGTCGATCAACCGTTTCGATCCCGCCACCGGCGAGCTCCAGCGCTTCATGCAGTCCGAAGAGATCGGCTGCATCGGCCTCATCCGCGACGGCGGTTTTGTCGCCGGTCTGAGATCCGGTATCTGGCGGCTAGACCGGCAAGGCAATCCGATAGGAAAGCTCGCGGACAATCCGGAAGGCATCGAATTCAGTCGCTTCAACGATGGCCGGGTCGGCCCGGACGGCCGTTTTTATGCCGGTACGGTCGACGAATCCCGTCAGAACAAGGCGAAACTCTATCGCTACGACCGAAATGGCCTCGTGCCGTTGATCGAGGGGTTGATGACATCGAACGGCCTGGCATTTTCGCCGGACGGCAAGACGCTCTATCACGTGGATTCGCCGGTTTCCAAGGTCACGGCCCGCGATTTCGACGGGAGGAACGGCACGATTTCCGGGGAGCGGGTAGTGATCGATATCCCGGACAATCCGGCGGCGCGGCCCGACGGAGCTTCCGTCGACGTCGAAGGGTGTTACTGGGTGGCGATCTTCGGTGGCGCCGTCGTCCAGCGCTTCTCGCCGGCAGGCAAACTGATGGCAGAATATCCCGTGCCAGTGAAATGCCCGACCATGCCGGCCTTCGGCGGCCCGGATATGCGCACTCTGTTCGTTACGACGGCGGGAAGCCGCAGACCTCCGGAAGAGATGGCACAGTTTCCGACATCCGGCAGCCTCTTTGCCATGCGCGCGCCCGTAGCCGGCGTACCGGCACCGTTCTTCGACGAAAACATCTGACAGGAAGACCGGCCGCGAGGGCCGGTTTTGGTACTCTCCGGGTTTTATGAAGGGGCCGGCCACTTCGGGTGACCGGCCTTTCTCATTCGAAGCCCATGATCTTGTGGGGCACGTAGTGCTCCGTGAGTTCCTTGATGTCCTCCGGCGTCAGCTTGATCGAGACGGCCTCGACCGCGTCGACGATCTGGCTTTCGCGGCTGACGCCCACGATCGGTGCGGCAACGGCGGGATTGGAAAGCAGCCAGGCGATGGCGATGCGGGCGCGAGGCACGCCATGGCGCTTCGCGACGTTGGCGACCGCGTTGATGACTTTCGCATCCGCCTCTTCCGTATCGCCGTAGAGGACAGGGCGCAGGATGTCTGTCCCTTTTCGGACAGACTCATGATCGTCCTCGCGGGCGAGAAGACCACGGGCGAGCGGGCTCCACGGAATGAGGCCGACGCCTTCCGCAGCGCAGAGCGGCACCATTTCCCGCTCTTCCTCGCGGTTGAGCAGGTTGTAGTGATTCTGCATCGAGATGAAGCGCGCCCAGCCCTTCCGATCCGAAAGGTAGAGCGACTTGGCGAACTTCCAGGCATGCATGGAAGAAGCGCCGATATAACGAACCTTGCCGATCCTGATGAGGTCTGTCAGGGCCTCGAGCGTCTCCTCGATCGGCGTAACCGGATCCCAGCGATGGATCTGGTAGAGATCCACGTAATCGGTACCGAGACGGCGCAGGCTGTGATCGATCTCCTGCATGATCGCCTTGCGCGACAGGCCCTTCGCATTCGGGCCCTCGCGCAACGGCGAATTGATCTTGGTCGCGAGCACGATCTCATCGCGCTTGGCGAAGTCCTTGAGCGCCCGGCCGACGATTTCCTCGCTCGAACCGTTCGAATAGATATTTGCCGTGTCGAAGAAGTTGACGCCGAGTTCGATCGCCTTCCTGATCAGGGGGCGGCTGTCCTCTTCGGCAAGCGTCCATTTCGGGTTGCCTCGATCGGGTTCGCCGAAGGTCATGCATCCGAGGCAGATGCGCGAGACCTCAAGACCCGATTTGCCGAGTTTGGTATATTCCATCGTCAAAACTCCGAGTTACTTGCTTTCCTGGATGAGTTCGATGCGGTAGCCGTCCGGATCGTCGACAAAGGCGATGACCGTGGTGCCGAACTTGACCGGGCCGGGCTCGCGGATGATTCTGACGCCCTCCTTGCGCATCGCTTCGCAGGCCGCGTAGATATCCGGCACACCGACGGCGAGATGGCCGAAGCCGGTGCCTTTTTCATAGGTCTCAACGCCGTAATTGTAGGTGAGCTCGATCATGGGATCGGTCTTTTCGGCGCCATAGCCGATGAAGACGTTGGTGTACTTGCCTTCCGGCACGTCGATCGTGCGGATGACATCCATGCCGAAGTGCTTCGAATAGAAGTCAATCGAACGCTGGAGGTCCCCGACCCGGATCATCGTGTGCATGATCCGCGGGGGCTTGGCAGTCTGGACGGCTGTCGCCATGGTCAATCTCCTTCTGGGTTGTGTGGCCGCTGCGGGGCGGCGGCCATTTGAAAGAAAATCTTTCGAAAACAAAAACTTATGCTGGAAAGCGGATGAAATGTTTTGTAAAACCATCTCCATGTTGCGGAGAAAAATAACGAGGTTTTCCGCTCAATCCGGATGGAGGATCGGCTATGGATTTCACAGGAAAGGTGGTGCTGGTGACGGGGGCGGGATCCGGCATCGGAAAGGCGTCGGCGATCATGCTGGGGGCCCGTGGCGCCAAGGTCGCGGTGCTCAGCAGGACGGAGAGCGAGATCCTCAAGACGAAGGAGGAGATCGAGGCGGCCGGTGGCAAAGCACTGGCGCTCACCGCCGATGTCAGCCTCGAAGGCGACATGAAGGTCGCGATCGACACTATGGTTTCGGCCTGGGGACAACTCGACATCGTGGTCGCCAATGCGGGCATCAACGGGGTATGGGCGCCGATCGATGACATGCAGCCGCACGAATGGGACAAGACGATCGCCGTCAACCTGCGCGGCACCTATCTTACGATCCACTATGCCGTGCCGCATCTGAAGGCAGCCGGAGGCGGATCGATCGTTGTGGTGTCCTCGATCAATGGCACGCGCACGTTCACGACCGCGGGAGCGACCGCCTATGCCGCCACCAAGGCGGCGCAGCTTGCCATGGTGCAGCAGCTTGCCCTGGAGCTCGGCAAGTCCCGTATCCGCATCAATGCGGTGTGCCCCGGCCTGATCGCCACGAACATTCCGGACAGCACGATCAAGCGGAACCAGGATGCCGCGCGCATTCCGGTCGTCTGGCCGGAAGGCGACATCCCGATTACCGGCGGCAAGGCCGGCACGAGCGAAGACGTCGCCGAGATCGTGACCTTTCTGGCGTCCGATCACTCCCGTCACATCACAGGGTCGCCGGTCTGGATCGACGGTGGCCAGAGCCTGCTGCGATAAAGGCGGCAGCGCATGCCGGAGGTTATGGAGGAGGGCCTTCACAATCTGTCCCCCGCCTCGTCGAACAGCGATGCCTGAGCCATGTTCACGTAAATATCGGTCTTTGCCCCGATGACCGGCGTCTGGTCCGAAGAAATCCTCACCGAGAAGCTTTCGCCGGCAAGCGTGCCCCAGAGAAGCGTATCCGGTCCCATGGGCTCTTCGATGGTGAGAACGGCCTCCAGCCGGTCCGGATACTGGCGTTCGGTGGGGCGTAACAGGGCCTGTTCCGGACGGATTCCGAGCGTTGCCGTTTGCCCGTCGGCGAACGGTCGCGAAAACACGTAGCCTGCCAAGTTCACTTCGCTGCCGTCCCGCAGGCGGAAGCATGTCGTATTTTCTTGCCGGATCAGGGTGCCGGGCAGGAAATTCATCTGCGGCGAGCCGACGAAACCGGCGACGAAGCGGTTGATCGGCCGTTGGTAGATTTCCTTGGGCGTCGCAAGCTGCTGGATGACGCCCTTGTGCATGACGGCGACGCGGTCGGCGAGCGTCAGCGCCTCGACCTGATCATGGGTGACGAAGATCATCGTTGAGCCGAGGCTCTTGTGCAGCCGCTTGATCTCGACGCGCAGCTCGGTGCGCAGCTTGGCGTCAAGATTGGAAAGCGGCTCGTCGAAGAGCAGCACTTTCGCGTTACGGACCAACGCACGTCCGATCGCGACGCGCTGGCGCTGGCCGCCCGAGAGCTGTGCCGGCTGGCGTTGCAGCAAATGCTCGAGCTGGAGAATGCGCGCCGCTTCCGAAACACGTTCGGCGATCTCGGCCTTCGGCATTCCGGACATCCTGAGCCCGAAGGAGAGGTTTCCTTCCACCGTCAGGCGCGGATAGAGCGCATAAGACTGGAAAACCATGCCGATGCCGCGTTCATGCGGTTCGGCCCAGGTGACGTTGCGGCCGTCGATCCAGATCTGTCCCTCGGCGATGTCCAGGAGACCCGCAATCGCATTGAGCAAAGTGGATTTGCCACAGCCGGAAGGACCGAGCAGAACGATGAACTCGCCTTCCTCCACGTCGAGGTTGAGCGTTTCGAGCACGTTCAGCGCACCGAAGGAGATTTGCAGGTTCCGGATGGAAACGCTGGACATGAATGCTTACCCTTTGACTGCGCCGGCAGCGATGCCGCGCACGAACCAGCGGCCCGAGATGAAATATACGACGAGCGGAACGGCGGCGGTCATGATGGTGGCCGCCATGTTGACGTTGTAGGCGATCTCGCCCTCCGTCGGCGCAACAAGGTTGGTGAGCTGCACCGTCATCGGGCGGTTGGCGAGGCCGCCGAAGGTGAGCCCCATGATGAAGTCGTTCCAGATGCCCGTGACCTGCAGGATGACGGCGACGACCAGCATCGGGATCGACATTGGCAGCATCAACCGGAAGAAGATTGAGAAGAACCGTCCGCCATCGACACGCGCCGCCTTGAAAAGGTCGATCGGTATGCCGGCATAATAATTGCGGAAGAGCAGCGTCATCACCGGCAGGCCGAAGATGACATGTGTCAGCACCAGCGCGTAGATCGTGCTGAACAGGCCGGTCGCCGAATAGATGCGCACCAGCGGATAGATGAAGACCTGATAGGGCAGGAAAGCCCCGAGCAACAGTGCTGCGAACAGCAGGTTCGCACCGCGAGCGCGCCAGAAGGAGAGGGCGTAACCGGTCAAAGCGCCGACGAAGATAGAGCAGATGACGGACGGGACGAGGATTTTCACCGAATTCCAGAAGCCCGGGCTGATGCCGCGGCAATCGAGGCCGGTGCAGGCACTGGACCAGGCCTTGACCCAGGGTTCGAATGTCACAGTTGTCGGCAGGGCGAAAAGACCGCCGAGGCGTATCTCCTCCATCGGCTTGATGGACGTGACGACCATCACATAGAGCGGCAGCAGGAAGAACAGTGCCGAGATGACGAGAAATGCATAGATCCCGATGCGGGCGGGGCTCAGGCTCTTCGGAGCCGGGCCGCTCGGACCTTCTCCCATCCTAACGCTGCGTATCCTGGTCTCGGGGGTGGTCATCGGCCTAGTCCTTCCGCTTCTCGGCGCTGAAGTATTCCGCATAGAGCCAAGGGGTCAGGACGCAGAGCACGGTGATTAGCAGGGTCGTGGCGGCCGCCGTCGCAAGGCCGATGTTCTGGCGCTGGAACAGGTAATCCATCACGAATTTGGCAGGTACGTCGGATGAGAAGCCGGGACCGCCGCCGGTCAGCACTAGAACCAGGTCGTAGAGCTTGACGACGCCGAGCGAGAGAAGAACCGTCGCGCTGATGAAGCTCGGCCGCAGGATCGGCACGACGATGTGCCAGTAGCAACGCCAGGGCTTGATGCCATCGATGCGCGAGGCTTTCCATAGATCCGGATCGATGCCGCGAAGCCCGGCTAGCATGATCGCCATGACGAGGCCCGCCGCA
Organism: Neorhizobium descurainiae; assembly: GCF_051400715.1. NCBI lineage: Bacteria > Pseudomonadati > Pseudomonadota > Alphaproteobacteria > Hyphomicrobiales > Rhizobiaceae > Neorhizobium > Neorhizobium descurainiae. Next base: position 51,086 of record NZ_JBLFFK010000013.1, on the reverse strand, counting down.
TGCCAGACGCCGGCGAGCACGACGCAATAGATCGCCGTTTCCTTCTGGATGATCCAGTCGAAACGGAAATTCTCGAAACCCCAGCCTCGGACGGTCTGCTCGATGCCGAGCGTCGGGTTCAGGATCCATTGCCACACGAGGCCGGTAACGATGAAGCTCATCGCATAGGGATAGAGGATGACGGTGCGCAGGAAACCTTCGGCGCGGATGCGCTGGTCGAGCGCGACGGCAAGCAGGAAACCGAGGACGAGCGAGATGCCGATCATCAGCACGCCGAAGATCACCATGTTCTGGATCGAGGTCAGCCACCGCTCGGTGCCGAAGAGGCGGACATACTGGTTGAAGCCGGCAAAACGGGCGACGGGCAGCATGCGGGAATCGGTGAAGGATATGCCGACCGTCCAGACGATCGTGCCGATATAGGCGAACACGACGATCAGGATCGCCGGCGTGAGACCGGCATAAACGCTCCAGCGGATGGGACGCTGCTTCATCGGAACTTCCCGGGAGTGGACTGCGAAAAAGAGCGGCAGCCGCCTGCCGCCCGAGGTGGCGGGAAGTTGTTATTCCTGAAATTCGGAAAGCACTGCCGCATATTTGGCGGCGAACTGATCCGGAGTCTCGGAGGGCGTCGCCCAATATTCGACCACGACGTCGGCGAGCGAGTTCAGCATGTCGGCGCCTGCCAGCCAGTCGGGACCGGCGAACTGCTTGTTCGGGTCCTTAAGCACTTCAAGGCCGATCTTCGAGCAGGCATCGAGGCCGGACGTGTCGACGTCGTTGCGGACGGGCATGGAGCCCTTGAGGTTGTTGAACTTCACCTGCACGTCCTTGTCCAACATGACCTTCGCCATCAGGGCCTGTGCCTTGGCGACGTTTTCCGACTTGCCTTTCGGCATGATGAAAACGTTGGAATCCATCAGGAGGTTCTGCTGGCCAAGGCCGAGCACACAGCCATAGTCCTTGCCGGCGACCCAGCCGGCGGCGGTGAACTCGCCCTTTTCCCAGTCGCCCATGATGTGCATCGCGGCCTTGCCGGTGATCAGCATGGATGCGGCCTCGTTGAACGAGCGGTTGGGAGTGCCCGGGTCCGTATAGTCGCGGATCCTCGCATAGGTCTCGGCAACGCGTTTGAATTCCGGCGTCTTGGTAGCGTCGGGGTTCTTGTCGCGGAAGACGGCAAGGTAGAGATCGCGCCCGCCGGCGCCGACTAGCACGCCGTTGAAAAGCTGATGTTGCTGCCAGGGCTGGGCGCCAAAGGCGAGCGCAATGATGCCGCCGGCCTTGAACTTATCGGCCGCCGCGAAGAATTCTTCCCAGGTTTTCGGCTCCTGCACGCCGAATTTCTCGAAAAGCGCCTTGTTGTACCAGAGCCAGTTCGGCGTCTGCAGGTTCACCGGCACGGCATAGATATGCCCGTCGCGGCTCACGGCTTCCAGCACGTCGGCGGGAAGCGATTTCTTCCAGCTATCGGCGGCGGCGACGTCATCGAGATTGTTGAGCAGGCCCTGATCGGCCAGTTCGCCGAACTGCTTTCCGGCATTCATCATCATCACGGTCGGCGGATTGCCGCCGACAATGCGGTTGATGCCGGTCGGCTTGGCGACGTCGCCGTTGACGATCGCGTTGTCGACCCATTGGCCGCCGGCGGCGTTGAACGCATCGGCGAAAACCTTCACGGCTTTCGACTGCGCTTCCGTGGTCCACCAATGCAGGACCTCCGCCTTTTCCGCGCCAAAGGCGGGTTGAGCCAGAGTGAAGGCCAGCCCGGTTGCGCCTAACAATGCACGATATTTCTGCAGCATTTCAATCTCCTCCCGATTGCCATGCGGGCACGCAGCCTCCGCAGCGCGCCGGCCTCGATGAATCCCTTTGTGGACAAGGCCTTCCTCCTCCTCACCCCGCAATCAGCATAAGCGCCATCTGCGCTTTGCGTCAACATTTAACGCAATATAGTTGCGTTTATTTGCGCTTAATTGTTAGGTTGGTTTTTGTCATCGTCTTCCTGCAACTCCGACCCCCCCTGAGGCGCCAGATTCATACTCGAAATCCTTCCTATTCAAATATGAACCTTGTTAATTCTGATTAGAATTGCAGCGCGATCGGCAAATGTCAAGCTGCAGGAATGTGCGGCCAGGCAAACATGGCTCGGGTGATCGGATAAACGGGGTGCTCGGGCGGTAGAGCTCGGGGTCAGCCTGCGATCGCAAGAACGCGCGGCAGCCAGTCGGTCTTGCCGGCTTCTGCGGCGGATTCGCGCTCGATGATCTCGGAAACCAGCGCAAGACGCACCGGCGGTCGGTTGCGCGCCTCGGTGCTTGCCAGCCTTTCCGCGATGCAGCGAACCATTGCGGCGCCCATTTCCACCTGAGGTGTCCGAACCGTCGTAAGGCGCGGTGACATATGCATGGCCGAGGCGAAATCATTGAAACCCACGACCGAGATGTCTTCCGGGACGCGAATCCCGAGACGCAGCAGCTCCGATATCACCGCAATGGCGATGCCGTCATGGGCACAAAAGAGAGCGGTTGGCTCCTTTCCGGCGCGCAGATAGCGAAAAAAGGCGCTGCGGAAGCCTTCCGATTCATCGAAGACGATATCGTCCACATGAGTGTCGTCAGCCGTCGAGGCACCGTCGCGAAAGCCGCGGAAGCGCTCGGCGCGGCCCATGGGAGTTGCGCTGCCGTGCACGAAAGCCATGTTGCGGTGGCCAAGTTTCAGCAGCATCTGGGCAACGCCGTAGCCGGATTCCCAGTCTGCGCCGACCACTTGGTCGATATGTTCCATCGGGCTGGCATAGCTGGCGCAAACGACCGGCACGCCGGTTCTGACGGCAAGTGCGGACCATTCGGACGGCCGCGGCACGGCCAGGATGATCCCGACCACGGAGGATTCCAGCTGCGCCGCATCGTTCAGGTGGCGCGCCTGGCGGGGGAGGATTGCAAACCCAAGCCTTTCGCCTTCCCGCTCCGCGCCGTGCATGATGTTCAGCCAGAGCTCGCTGCTGACGGGATCGATTTCCTGGCGGATGAAGAGGATGTGCCCGACCGTGTAGTTCACATCCTGGTTGACGCGATAACCCATCGAATGGGCTGCCCGGATGACACGGTTTCGGGTCGCTTCCCCCACGCCTGGCTTGCCGGAAAGAGCGCGCGACACGGAGAATTTCGAAAGGCCGAGATTGTCGGCAAGATCCTGAATTGTTACGCGATTGGAGGCCATCGGCGAACTCGTTCCTGTTCAATTTTGTTGTGCCGCAGGAGAGGCTCAACGTCAAGTCGCACGCTAAATTACAAAACAATGTTGCGCATATTGTTTTAAACTGTTAGCTTGCACTCCTAACAATATCAAGGAAGTTGCGGTGCCGGGGAGGAGTAATCCGGCGCCCGTTGGGATGGAGTATCGTGGGAAAGCATGTCGTCGCCGCTCTGGCGGAAATCCCGCCGGGATCGCAGAAGCTCGTCCATGTGCAGGGTCGGGCGATCGCAGTCTTCAACGTCAATGGCGAGCTGTTCGGCATATCCGATACCTGCCCGCATCAGGGCGGTAGCCTTGCCACCGGTGCGACGGTCGGGCTGACGACCTCGAAGGAGCCGGGGAAATTCTGCCATTCGCGGCCGGGCGAGTTCGTCCGCTGCCCTTGGCATAGCTGGGAGTTCGACCTGCGCACCGGCCAGTCCTGGTGCGATCCCCGGAAGTTCCGGACGAAGCCTTACGACCTCAGCGTCGAGCCCGGCGAGACGCTGGTCGCAGGCCCCTATGTCGCCGAGACTTTCGGCATCTCGGTCGAGGGCCAGTACATCGTCGTGGAGTTCTAGCCGCCACGCAAGTCCGGAATGAGGAGGTTCCGTCTTGTCGATTTCGAATGCCATCGATTGCGATATCCACCCGGGTGTGCCGACCATCAAGGTTTTGCTGCCTTACATGAGCGACTATTGGCGCGAAGCCTTCATTGCCCGCGGGCAGGATGGTTTCCAGCCGTCGAGCTACCTGCCGAATTCGCCGATCGCCTGCCGGCCGGACTGGCGCGACGGCGACGCCGTTCCCGGCAGCCGTTTCGACCTCCTGCAGAAGCACGCCCTCGATGGTTTCGGCTCCCGGTTCGCGATCTGCAACGTGCTCTATGGCGGGTCGTTTTCGATCAGCGAGACGATGGGAGCCGCGATCTGCTCGGCGGTCAACGATTGGGTGAGGGCGGAGTGGCTGGCGCGCGATCCGCGGCTGCGCGCTTCGATCGTCGTCCCGACCCAGAACCCGCATCTCGCCGTCGAGGAGATCGAACGGCTCGCCGATGATCGCCGTTTCGTGCAAATCCTGATGCCGGTGGCGCTCGACATGATGCTCGGCAAGCAGCATTACTGGCCGATCTTTAAGGCGGCGGTTCGCCACAACCTGCCGATCGGCCTGCATGCGGGCAGCCTCTATCGTTATGCACCGACCACGAACGGTTGGCCGAGCCATTACCTGCAGGACTATGTCAGCAATAATCATGCCTTCGAGAGTCAGCTGCTAAGCCTCATCGCGCAGGGCGTCTTCGTCAAATTTCCCGACCTCAAGATCGTCCTGATCGAAAGCGGAGTGACCTGGCTGCCGGGCTTCCTGTGGCGCGCGCGCAAGACCTGGCGGGCCGTGCGGCCGGAAGTGCCGTGGGTGGACGAGTCCCCGATCGACATCGTCCGTCGGCACGTGCGTCTGACTGCGCAGCCGATCGACGGCCCCTCCGATCCGGCTGTTCTCGAACGGGTGCTGAACCAGATCGGCTCGGACGACATGCTGCTCTTCGCCTCCGACTATCCGCACTGGCAGTTCGACGGCGAGCGCGTGCTTCCCGAGGGCGTGCCGGCCCGTCTCATCGAAAAGATGATGAACGACAATCCGCTTGCCACCTATCCGCGGCTGGGGGAGACGATCCAGTGAATGCGCCCGATCAAGCCCTGGAACAACCGGCCGAGGCGGCCGCCAAATTCCAGTTCATCGACTGCGACATCCATCCGTCGCTGAAGCACAGGCAAGCGCTGCATCCCTATCTCGAAAAGCGCTGGCGGGATCATCTCGATACCTACGGAAGCTTAGCGCATTGCGTCTACGCAACCCGCGGCGGCCCGTATCCGCGCTTCACGCCGGAGACCGCGCGCCGCGATGCCTGGCCGCCGAACGGCAATCCGCCCGGTTCCGACCTCGAATTCATGCAGGTCCAGCATCTCGACGCGCATAACATCCGGTTCGGCATTCTGGAGCCGATCGTCGGCGCCAACAACGCCCGCAACACGGACCTTTCGGCGGCGCTTTGCACGGCCACCAACGATTGGCAGGTGGACGAGTTCACCTCGAAGGACAAGCGCCTGAAAGCCTCGATCCATATCGGTGCCGAGGATGCGGAACTTGCCGTCGAGGAGATCGAGCGCCGCGCCGGCGACCGGAATTTCGCGCAGATCCAGCTCGGCTCGCGGTCGGTCGAGCCGATCGGCCGCAAGCGATACTGGCCGATCTTCGAAGCCGCGCAACGCAACGAGATGCCGATCGGCTTTCACGTCGGCGGGCCATCTCCCTATGCCCCCTCGCCAAGCGGCTGGCCGGACTATTACATCGAGGATCATCACGTGCTGACCCACAGCGCCCATGCGCAGGTGGCGAGCATGATCCTCGAAGGCGTGTTCGAGCTCTTTCCCAAGCTCCGCGTCGTGATGATCGAGGCCGGATTCGCCTGGGTGCCGTCGCTTGCCTGGCGGCTCGACAATCACTGGCGGAAGATGCGCGGCGAAACACCGCTCTGCAAAAGGCCACCCTCGGAATATCTCAAGCAGAATGTCTGGTTCACCACCCAGCCGGCCGAAGAGCCGGAGCATCGCGACGACCTGCGGCTGCTTTTCGAACTCATCGGCTTCGATCGCATGATGTTCGCGACCGACTATCCGCATTGGGATTTCGATGACCCGCAGCGGGCGATCGTCATGCCGATGAGCGAGGCCGAACGGCGCATGCTCTTCCACGACAACGCCATAAATTTCTATGCCAATCTCGATTGAAAGACCTGTTTTATGAAGAAGCTGATCAATGATCCCGCCGGTTATGTCGACGAGTCGCTCGATGGCTTGACGCTTGCCTTCCCGTCACTCGTTCGCGACGGAGCGGCCGGCCGGGTCATCCGTCGTGCTGAAGGCATGACCGAAGGCAAGGTCGGCATTGTTTCGGGCGGGGGCTTCGGTCACCTGCCGCTTTTTACCGGCTATGTCGGTAGGGGGCTGATCGATACCTGTGCGATCGGCAACGTCTTCGAAGGGCCGAATATCGATAGCTGCATCGATGCGATCCGGCTTGCGGACGGCGGGCGCGGAGTGCTTAGGCTTTACGGCAATTACGGCGGCGATCGGATGAATTTCGACATGGCCGGCGAGGTGCTGGAGGATGAGGGCATCCGCTGCACGACCGTGCTTGGCACAGACGACATTGCCAGCGGCGGGCCGGATGAGATCGGCAGGCGCCGCGGCGTTGCCGGACTGATCTATGCCTATAAGACTGCCGGTGCTGCCGCCGAAGCGGGTGCCGACCTGGAGGAAGTGACGCGCATCGCGGCGAAGGCTGTCGCCGCGACCCGAACGATCGGCGTCGGCCTTGCACCCTGCCGTTTGCCCTCGGCCGCCAGGCCAAGCTTCGAACTCGCCGAAGACGAGATCGAAATGGGCATCGGCATCCATGGCGAGCCCGGCATATGGCGCGACAGGCTCCGACCTGCCGACGTGATCGCGGACGAGATGATCGACCGGCTTCTGGCCGACCTCCCCGCGAAAGCCGGCGGCGAAGTCTCGGTGTTGGTCAACGGCCTTGGTGCGACGCCTCTGGAGGAGCTTTTCATCCTCTACCGGCGCGTCAAAAGCCGCCTCGATCAGGCCGGACTTACGATCGCTCACCCCCTGGTTGGCAATTACGTGACCTCGATGGAAATGCAGGGCGCTTCCGTCAGCCTCTTCCATCTGGACGAGGAGTTGAAGGCCCTGTTGCGGGCGCCGGCAGAATGCCCGTTCTGGAGGGGTGCCTGATGGAACTGACCGTCTCCCAGATCGCTGTAGGCGTTCGGCGCGCCGCCGAGGCCATGGAACGCCTGGAGCAGGAACTCAACGTTGCGGACGCGAAGCTCGGGGATGGCGATACCGGTTCCATGCTCGCCCGCGTCATCGCGGCCATGGCGGCAGCCGAACCGCAGGCGGCGGCATCTGTCAGCGACGCCTTCGGCAGGCTGGCGCGGGTCGCCATGTCGGCAACCGGTTCGAGCCTGGGAACGCTTTTCACCGGTGCGCTGCTTTCGTTATCGAAGCAGACGAAAGGGCGCGAGGCCGTCCAATGGAGCGAGCTTTCCAGCCTCGTTGCCATGGCGCGCGATGGGATGATGGCGCGGGGCGGGGCGAAACTGGGCGACAAGACCGTTCTCGATGCGTTGGACGCCGTGGCGGTTGCGACGGCCGGCAAGACGGATGCCGGAAGTGTTGGGTCTGCGGCCTGTGAGGCGCTCAATAGGGCTTTGATAGAATTCAGGGACAGGCCTTGCCGGATGGGTCGGGCAAAATTCTTCGCCGGGAAAAGCGTCGGTCTTGATGATCCCGGCATGCTGGCGTGTGCCTTTCTCGCAAAAGTATTGGCGGGTGAGGACGCCGGCACGCCTTACCTAACAACATAACAGCGATAGGGAATAAGAGGTTACTGCGGGTCTTTAAGGCGAATTTTCCGCCTCTGGCAGGGTCTTTCTGGCAAATTTCCTGCTAATTGTAGCGATAAAAATAACAGAGCAGCAAATTTCACTTGAATTTCGTTATGTTTTGTTTTGAGTAGTGACGCAAGGCGTTAGGCTGAGATAAGGCGGCGCTGGGGTCTGGAGGGGCCTGCCCCGCGAGGAGGAAAGAGAGAATGGTGGCTCAGCAATTCGAGCCGGCGGGCAACTTCGCCGATGTCATTGGCGAGGATGTCGCGTCCGAGCGCCGCAATGCATGGATCAAATTCCAGGACCGTATCTTCGTACCGCTGACGATCGTGCCGACGATCGTCGCAAGCCTTCTCGTCTTCGGTATTCCGCTGGCGTTCTCGCTGCTTCTGAGCTTCCAGGGTTGGACGATCGACAGCGGATTGTTTGCCGGCAGGTTCGTCGGCTTCGCCAATTATCAGGACCTCTTCACCGATCCGCTGTTCCGCTCGAGTCTTGCGCTCACGATTGGCTATACGATGGCGACGGTCACGAGCGAGTTGCTGCTCGGGCTCGGCATTGCGCTCCTCTTGAACAGCCGCGTGCCTTTCGTGCGCATCTTCCGTACAGCGCTCATCATTCCGATGATGATCACGCCGATCGTTGCGGCGCTCACCTGGAAACTGCTGCTCGATCCGAGCTACGGTCTGGTTAACGCCATTCTCGGCACCAAGACGGTCTGGCTCGGCGATCCTGATCTTGCGCTGATAGCCGTCGGCATCGTCAATATCTGGCAGAACACGCCGTTCGTCGCGATCCTGCTGCTCGCCGGGCTGCAATCGCTGCCGACCGAACCGGTCGAGGCGGCGGCGGTCGACGGCGCAAATTCCTGGCAGACCTTTCGCCACGTCACGCTGCCGCTGCTGATGCCCTACGTGGTCGTTGCAGTTCTTCTCCGCACGATCTTCGAATTCCGCTCGTTCGAGAACATCTGGGTGATGACGGGTGGCGGCCCGGCCAATGCCACCAAGCTTCTCTCCGTCTACACGTTCGAGGCGTCGTTCCTGTCCTTTGATCTGACGCTCGCGGCCGCCTCGTCCTGGGTCATGCTCTTCATCGTGCTGATCTTCTGCGTGTTCTTCATCCTCGCCACGAAGCGGAAGGAGATTCAGTGATGTCCGGTTTTGCCCGCGGCAGGCGCCGCAAGTTGATCCACTACGTGCTGACCTATACGGGACTGATCAGCCTTTTCCTGGTTTTCGTCTTCCCGCTTCTGTGGATCGTCGGCATCTCGCTCAAGACCCGCGAGCAGATCTTCACCAATCCGCCGGTCTTCTTCTGGATACCGACCTTCGAGAACTATGCGCAGGTGCTGACGCAATCGGATTTCCTGACGTCCTTCGGCAATTCGCTGGTCGTCACGACGGCTTCGGTAACGCTTTCCCTGCTCATCGGTATCCCGGCGTCCTACACGTTCGCGCGCTTCCGCTTTCCGGGACAGGGCGTCGCGATGATCACGCTGCTGATCATGCGCATGCTGCCGCCTGTCGCGATCCTTCTGCCGCTCTTCGTGCTGTTCAAGGCGGTCGGTCTATCGAACACCCGCATTTCGGTCATCATCGCCTACACGACCTTCAGCCTGCCGCTGATCGTCTGGGTGATGAAGGACTATTTCGCCAACCTGCCGAAGGAGCTGGAAGAGGCCGCCTATATCGACGGCGCCTCGCGCATGCTCGCCTTCCGCAAGATCGTGCTGCCGCTCGCCCGGCCGGGCATCGTGACCGCCGCGATCCTGTCGCTTCTGCTTGCCTGGAACGACTTCATCTTCGCGGCGATCCTGACGAACAACGCAACGCGCACCTCGCCGGTGCTGCTCGCAAGTTATGCCGGCGGGGAGACCGGCACCAATTGGGGAGCGATCACCGCTTCGGGCGTGCTCGTCGTCATCCCCGTCATCATCTTCTCGCTGATCGTCCAGAAGCACCTGGTGCAGGGGCTATCGTCGGGAACGGTGAAATGAACGCGAATGCATCAACGGAGGAGGAAATGGGAATGGAGAAGAACAAGGGAATTCTGGGCGGACCATCGATCAGCCGCCGCAATATGATGATCGGCTCGGCCGCGACGATCGCCGGCGCCGGGCTGATGAGCTCGACGCTCTTCACCCCGGCGCTTGCCCAGAGCAAACCGGCCAAGCTGACCGTCCTCGGTGACAGCGCGCCGTGGAAGGGTACGGTCATCGAGGATGCCATTCCGGCTTTCACCAAGGAAACTGGAATCGAGGTCGAATATATCCAGTTGCCGAACGAGCCGCTGATCACCCGCGCCCGCGCGGAATTGACGAGCGGCAGCACGACGAGTTTCGACGTGATGCAGATGGGCGCATCGATGATCGGCTGGATGCACACGTACATGGAGGACGTCAACGAGTTGCTGAAGAAGGCCGGCGGCAAATACGCGGCAGACTTCGGCATGGACGAGTTCTCGCAGGCCTCGCTCGATCTAGCCAGCATCGATGGCGTCTTGCGCGGCGTTCCTTACCGCAGCACCACCTATATCCTGCACTATCAGCCGGCTCTCTTGGAAGCGGTCGGCATAAAGGCGCCGCCGACTACCTTCGCCGAATATCTCGACGCAGCGCAGAAGCTGACCGAGGCCGGCAAGCCGAACCGCTTCGGTGTCGGCTATTGCGCTCGCCAGGGCGGCGCGATCGTCGATCACTTCGGCCCCTATCTCCTGTCGGCGGGCGGTGGTTTCTACGACAGCAAGACCAAGGACATCTGGATCAACAACGAAAAGTCGCTTGCCGGTCTGGAATTCTACGCAAGCCTGCTCAACAAGTACAATGTCGTGCCGCAGGACGCCGTGACCTGGGAATGGGACGAAATCATCGCCAATGGCCAGAACGACCGCTACGCCATGGCGATTACGCTCAATGCCTCCGCAACCCCCATCAACCGTTCCGACAAGTCAAAGACTAAGGGCAAGTGGAAATGGGCGATGGTGCCGGGCCGTGAAAGCGCCGCCAACAGCCGCTCCTCGCTCGGCGGCTGGAGCTTTGCTGTTCCGTCCAAAGGCGCCAACACCGGCTGGGCCTTCGAATTCGTCCAGTTCATCACCAGTCGTGAATGGGCGAAACGCTCGATGGAAAAGGGCAATGCCTCGGCGCGCCTCTCCGTCCTCACAGATCCTGAAGTCGTCAACACTTACGGCTTTACCGGCGTTATGGCCGACCAGCTCAAGACTGCGATCGCCAATCCGCGCGATGCTTATTGGGGTGCCGTCGAAGCCCAGCTTCGCGCTGGCCTCTCCAAGACGCTGCTCGCGCAGGCCTCCCCGAAGGATGCGATGGATGAGGTCGCATCCGGTTGGGAACGCACGATGCGCCGCGCCGGCTGATGAAAACTGCCGGGCGGGCAACCGCCCGGCACATCCGATCAAGACAGGAGAAAGCCATGGCTTCCGTTCAGATGACTGGTGTCAAGAAGACCTTCGGGGCGTTGGACGTCATTCACAGTCTCGACCTGAAGATCGAGGACGGCGCCTTCGTCGCGCTGGTCGGCCCTTCCGGATGCGGAAAGTCGACGCTGCTGCGAATGATCGCTGGGCTGGAGGAAACCACGGCCGGGGAAATCTCGATCGGCAGCAAGGTGGTCAACGACCTGACGCCGCGCGAACGCAATATCGCGATGGTCTTCCAGAACTATGCGCTCTATCCGCATATGTCGGTAGCCGAGAACATGGGCTTCAATCTAAAGCTCGCGAAGAAGCCGCAGGCGGAGATCGATGCCCGCGTCAGCGAGGCGGCCCGCATGCTTGGCCTGACGCCGCTGCTCGGCCGGCGGCCTTCCCAGCTTTCCGGCGGCCAGCGTCAGCGCGTCGCCATGGGGCGGGCCGTCGTGCGCAAGCCCCAGGTCTTCCTGTTCGACGAGCCGTTGTCCAATCTCGACGCGAAGCTGCGCGTGCAGATGCGCTCCGAAATCAAGGCCTTGCATCAGAAGGTCGGGACGACCTCGATCTACGTCACCCATGACCAGATCGAGGCCATGACGCTCGCCGACCATATCGTCGTCATGCATGGCGGCCGCATCGAGCAGCAGGGGCATCCGCTGGAACTCTATCGCAAGCCGGCCAATCTTTTCGTCGCGGGTTTCATAGGCACGCCGGCCATGAATTTCGTGGATGCGGTCGGCGGCAGCGACGATCTCGGTCCGCTCGCGAAATTGCCGGGCGGCGAGGCGATCCGCGTCGATGGCATACGTCTGGAAGAGGGCAGGCCCGTAACGATCGGCTTCCGTCCGGAACATCTTACCGCACATGGCAGCGGCACCAGGCTTGCTGGTCCGGCCCGGTTCGTAGAGCCGACCGGAGCCCTCACCCATGTGACGTTCGATCTCGGCGGGCGCGATATCGTCGCCGTCGTCGACGGCGAACGCCAGGTCCTGACTGGTGAAGCTTTCGAAGCCTCGGTCGCCCCGGAACTCGTGCACGTCTTCGACCGCCAGTCGGGCGCCCGATTGAACGCAGCCTGAAGCCGGCGGCGCTTTTACAGAAGCCGGGTTCCCAAGACCGGCTTTCAAACCAGGAGAATGAGAGTGAACAAGCCCATCGACGCGGCCGCAGCCCTGGAGGCTGTGGAAAACACCGTCCGGACGCATTCCCGTCCGTCCGACATCCGCATCACCGACATGCGCATCGCCGTGGTGACGGGGATCTGCTATTACCCGATCATCCGGATCGACACCAATCAGGGCGTCTACGGGCTCGGCGAAGTCCGCGACGGGGGACACCCGGAGAGTGCGCTCCGGCTCAAGCATTTCCTCCTCGGGCAGAATCCCTGCAATGTCGACATGATCTTCAATGCGCTGCGGCTCTACGGCGGCGACGGCCGTGAGGGGGGCGGCATCTCGGGCATTGAAATCGCGCTATGGGATCTTGTCGGCAAGATCTACGGCGTGCCCTGCCACCAGTTCTTCGGCGGCAAGTATCGCGACCGGGTCCGCATTTACGGCGACACGCCGGCGCCTGAAAAGCTGACGCCCGAAGCCTATGCAAAAGCCGTGCGCGCGCGGGCCGATATGGGGCTCACCTTCATCAAGTTCGACTTGCCGCCGAGGCTCTTCGAAACGACTGAAGGCGCGCTCGTCGGTTCCGCCACAAAATACGAATACGATCTCGGCCGGAGCACCCGCGCGCCGGGTTCCGGCCGCGGCGCCAAGATTTCCGAAAAGGGCATCGAAACGGCTGTCGAGATCGTGCGTGCCGTTCGCGCGGAGGTCGGCGGCGAGATATCGCTCTGCGTCGACCATTTCGGCGAAGGTTATGTCACCGCCGACGAGGCGATCCGCATCGGCAAGGCGCTGGAGCCCTTCAACCTCGCCTGGATCGAGGACCCGGTCATCTGGCACGACATCAAGGGGCACAAGAAGGTTGCTGACGCCCTGCTGACCCCGGTCGCCGGCGGCGAGGACCTCTATCTCGTCGATGGCTTCCGTGAAGCGATCGAAACCCAGGCCTTCGACGTTCTGCACCCGGATCTCCTGACGTCCGGTGGCATGCTGGAAACCAAGCGCATCGCCGATTACGGTGCCCGCTACGGTCTCGCGACCGCACTGCATTCCTGCTGCTCTCCGATCGGCTTCATGGCGAACGTCCATTGCGGGGCGGCGATCAACAGCCTGATGGCTGTGGAGCATCACGGTCTGGACGTCCCCTTCTGGGAGGACCTTGTGACCGGACTTGCACCCAACTATCTCGACGAAGGCTACGTGAAGGTTCCGGACCTGCCAGGCCTCGGTCTCGATCTCGATCTGGAAGCCGTGAAGGCCAATCTTCGCGAGCCGGACACGCTCTTCCTCCCGACAGAGGAATGGAACAAGCGCAAGGCAGGCTTCGAGCGGGTTGAGCCGCCGCGCTATCAGACGCAATTGACGCGTGGCCGCCCTTCGCTTTAAAGCCCTTCCGGGCTTGATCCGGCCCGCCTCCGTCTTCATCGCCAAACATGGCCACATCCGTGCTGGGGCTGGCGGGAAAACGATTGGTAGCCAAGCCTCCCGAGGCCGCTGGAAATCATGGGTTTCCTTGCTGCCTCGCGTCGTGATGGACCGGCCGCACCCTATCTCCTCATTGCCTCGTCAAAAGCGCCGTTTTGCTGGCTGTGGAAACAGGCGCTGGTACCCGAACTCCTCATGGAACGTCACCGCGATGGACCATCTGGCGGGCAAAACCTGTCGAAATGCGGAAGGTTTCTATGTCGATATGGAGTACTTAATTCGCAGGGTTATTCTCAATTGTGATACGCCTTAAGTACTAATCGGTGCCCGATGAAAGGAGTTCTTGCTGCTTAATCATAGAATATATTCAATAAAACATGGGGAGGGGAATAAGACATGCCGATATCGGTTGCGTTTGTCGATGATCATCCGATCTTGCTCGAAGGACTCGTCAGTCTCTATTCCGGCAAGGACGATCTTTTTGTCTCGGCGCAGGGTGAGAATGCGATAGATGCCTTACGGATCGCCGAGGAGAAGCGCCCTGATGTCCTTGTCCTCGATCTCAACGTCCCCGGCGACATCCTGGCGACGATCGAGAAGATCGTGCGCAATTGCCATCCCACGAAAATCATCGTGTTCACGGAGGCTTCGAATATCGAAACCGCGATCCGCATCCTCCACCTCGGCGTCTGCGGCTATGTGCTGAAGGGCAGCACGGCGAGGGATCTGCACGAAGCGATCAGGATCGTTCATGGCGGCAACACCTTCATAACCCCGGGCTTTGCCACAAAGATCATCCTGTCGATGAAGGCGTCCGAACTGCGCCGGCGGACTCGGGTGGAGAAACGGTTGAGCGTGCGCGAAGAGCAGATAGTCAGCTACCTGATGATGGGCAAGACGAACCGGGAAATCGCCCAGATGCTTGATATCAGCGAAAAAACTGTCAAGCACTACATGACGGCGCTGATGCAGAAGCTTGACGCGCGCAACCGGCTCGAAGTCGTGCTTGCGGCCCAGAAGCTGGATAATTCTGTGGAAATGGCCTTCGCCGAGGCGGGCGCACGATTCAACTGACGGCGCCACGACGCTGAGCGAGGCGGTGATGCTGCGCGACCAGCGCCGCTTCAATGCGATTTTTCACCTTCATCTTCACGAGGATCCGCGAGACGTGGAATTTCACGGTTCTTACCTGTATCCCCATTTCGGCGGCTATTTGCGGATTGCTGGCTCCCCGCCCGAGGAGACGGAATATCTCCCGCTCCCTTGGCGAGAGCGTCTGAAGCAGGTGTGACGTGTCGCGTTGATGGGACTGCGCCTTGATGGCATTAAAGAGGAGCGCGCCGACTTTGGGGTCGAGATAGGTCTCTCCTCGGCCGATCGCCGTCAGCACCGCGACGAGATCCGGTGCTCCTATCCCCTTCAGTATGTAGCCGGCGGCGCCCGTTTCCAACGCCTGCAGCACGTCGTCCTCGTCTTCGGAAACGGTCAGCATGACGATCTTGACGGCGGGCCAGCGGCCATGAATCTCTCGGGCTGCGTCCATGCCGCCGCCGGGCATCGATATATCGAGCAGCGCGATCGCGGGCGACAGGGCTTCGACCAGCGCGATCGCGTCAGCCTTCGATGATCCCTCGCCCACGACCTTGATTTCCCCGTTGTGGGCCAGCGTCTGCGCCACGCCCATCCTGAAGAGCGCATGATCGTCAACGATGATGAGTGACGCCGGTTTGTCCAAGCCAGGTTCCTTCCCCAAGTTCGAAAATCATCTTCAATCGGGCGCCCCGGCCCGGCTGGCGCTCGAACGAGAGCCTTCCTCCGAGACTTTCGATCCGTTGCCGCAATCCGTAAATTCCCATTCCGGTATTCTTGCCGATACCCGATCCGGCTCCGATCGGCCTGCCGCTGTCATGCACGGACACTTCCATGATCCGCTCATCGATACGGCATTGGACCCGCTGATCGTGACCGCCTGCATGGCGGTAGGCGTTGTTGAGGCCCTCCTGCACGAAGCGGTAGAGACAGGTCTTGATCGCCGGCGGCAGGTCGAGGTCGGTGCCGCCCGGTTCGAACGCCACTTTGGTATCGGTGCGCGCCTCGTGCAGCTTGATGGCCCGGGCGATGATCGCCTCTGCGCCCAGATGTTCGATTTCCGGAAGCACGAGCGCCTTTGCGATGATGCGTATTTCGGAAAGCGCGCCATCGAGCGCGTCCTTCAGTGCGGCGAGCGCAATCCTGCGGCGCGCGGCGGTCCTGACGGTGCGAACCTGCTCTATCTGCAGGATGGCAAAGCCCAGCAGCTGCGAAGGGCCGTCATGCAGGTCCGCGCCGATGCTCCGGATGAATTTTTCATTGAGGTCGGCAAGTTCCAGCGAGGCACGCCGCGCGCGGTCTCGCAGCTCCAGGAGTTCGGCTGAAGTGGTCTCTGCTTCCTCCGCGCGCTGCATGAGGTGGCGCTTCTGCAGCTCGATCGTCCTGCTGCCGCGCTGGACGATGCCGAAAAGGCCTGCCATCAGGAAGGCTGAGACGAGGGCCACCGCGGCCCAGCTCATCCATCGCAGCCTGGCGGCCTCCTCTGCCAGCACGGCCTCGTGGATTTCCGCGACGGCGATGATCCGGCCGGACGCATGCTCCCTGAGCGGACTGTAGATTTCCAGATAGGGGATGCGAAAGTTGCGCGTCGTATGTTCCGGTGCCGTCAGGTCGGCGCGGTAGACCGCCACTTCGCCTAAGAGCGCCTGCCTGAGTCCGGGAGGCGGAGGGAATTCCCGGTTTATCAGTTCCTTCGACAGGGAATAGGCGACCGTTCCCTCCGGCCGCCACACTTCCAGATGCGGGAAGCGCTGCCGGAACGAGGGATCGGCGAGAAGCTCGTCCAGCTGCTCGATGGCTTCTGCGGGCAGCATGTTCTGCGTGGCGAGCGCCTGGACGATCGGCTCGGTCATGCTTTGGACGAGGACGGCCGCCGCACCCGCCTTGTTGTGCACGGCGCTGCCGGAAGTGATTTCGGATATGAGATAGCCGGCGATCAGGGTCGTGAAAAGGATGAGCACGCCGCTTCCCGCGAGGAATTGCATCGAAAGCGTCTGCGCCCGGAACCAGTCGAGCGGGAGTGATACGTTCCTCGGCCGCGCGGCTGCAGGCATGGCATCAGTCCCGGTGTCAGACATTTCGAGCAAGGCTCCTCTCCCCGCCGTCATAGGTCAATGATGACAATATATTAGAGAAAATAAAAGTCCCCTCCGACCCTGGCCGAAGGGCTGAGAGGACCCTGTCCTCTAGGCCAGTTGGTTGCCTGGCCGCCGGCCATCCTCATCCCGGCCGAACGACCGGCGCTCCCTTGCGACGAAAATCGAAAATTTCGTCCGACCATCTGCCGTTCACGCGTCGCTTGCTTTGGATGAGGATGGGATCACGGCGTAAAGCTGCTGGAGAGGGAAACCGTCCAGATCGAGGGAAAATTCGCTGTCAGCGGAGCTCGGGCTCTTCTGGCCGAGGCGAAGCTTTGACAACGCACGGGCACTGCCGCGCAGCCGGCGCCCAGGAGGGGAAAATGGTACAGATCAACACGCACGACCTCACTTTCATTCTGAAGCAGATCAAGATTGCCGAAGCCCATTCGGCCGGCACTGCGCTGACGGAAATCTACGTGGATGCGGCGGGCAATGTCGTGCCCGCCGGCACGGCCGGAGCCGTTCAGGCAATCAGCCATCCGCTGGCCCCCTATGGTCTGAGGACCGTTGACGGCAGCTTCAACAACTTGATCGAGGGGCGCGAGGAGTGGGGTGCTGCGGACAATCCGTTTCCCTACGTCACCCATCCGGTCTATCGCGACGAGGATGACGACGCGATGCCGTTTCCGGGCTATGTCGGGCCCGACGCGACCATTCCCGACGCCGGTGGACCGCTTGTAGACCAGAACAACGACTACGGTACGCCCGGAAACGTCGTCGATGCCGATCCGCGCATCATATCCAATCTGATCGTCGATCAGACGCTCGACAATCCCGCCGCGATCTATTCGGCCCTGCTTTACGCGGGCTATTCCGGGGCCGCGCTCAATACCGCGCTCAACGCTATCGTCCAGGCCAAATCCACCCTCGACACGGCGATCGGGAATTCCGGCACGGCGGGAGGGAACATCCCCGCTCTTCAGGCCGCGGTGACGGCTGTCCAGACTGAGGCCAACCAGGCTCAATCCCAGGCGAACGCCGCGGCGGCCCAGGCGGCGGCGGACCAGGCACTCTATGACGCTGCACAGGCGAATGTCGCAACTGCCGCTGCCGGCGTCTCCGCAGCGACGGCAGCCCTCATTGCCTTGTTGACGGACGGAATTCCGCAGCCGGAGGCGGAGACTGCGGCGGTCGTCGCCGTTACCCAGGCTCAGGCGGTCCTCGATCAGGCGGAAGCGGTCGCAGAACCCCTTGGCGCTGCTGCCGCAGCCTCCGCGTCTGCGGCAGCGGCGGCGGCCGCGCAAGCCGCGACCGCCGCGCAGGCACTGGCAAGCGCACAACAGGCTCTGGCCGATGCCCAGGCCGCGAACTCTGATGCATCCGCAGCCGTAGCGGCCGCCCAGGCTGCGCTCGATACCCTGCTCGAGACACATAGCATCGAGATGGAGGGGAATACCGTCATCATCCCCAACGTCGCGCCCGATGAAGGCCTTTCCGCGCCTTACAACTCCTGGTTCACGCTCTTCGGGCAGTTCTTCGACCACGGCCTCGATCTCGTGGCCAAGCAGAGCGGCACCGTCTTCATCCCGCTGCAGCCCGATGACCCGCTCTACAATCCCGACAGCCCGCGCACCAATTTCATGGTGCTGACGCGCACGACACCCGATGCCGAAAACCTGACGACGCCCTGGGTCGACCAGAACCAGACCTACACGTCGCATGCCTCGCATCAGATGTTCCTGCGCGAATATGCGATGGTCGACGGCAAGCCGCTCGCGACGGGCAAGCTTCTGGAGGGGGATCGCGGCCTCGCCACCTGGGGCGACGTGAAGGAACAGGCGGCCACCAAGCTCGGTTTCCAGCTCACCGATGCGGATGTCGGCAATATCCCGCTTTTCGCCGTCAATGCTTATGGCGAGTTCATCCGCGGGCCGAACGGTTTTCCGCAGCTCGTCATCGGTCTCGGCGCGGACGGGGATTTCGGCACGGCCGACGACGTTCTGCTGGAAGGCAACCCGGCCGCCAATGGAGGCCTCGGCGTCGCCATCCCCGCGGGGGCGTTCCGGACCGGCCACGCCTTCCTCGACGACATCGCCCATGCCGCGAAGACCGTCAATGATCGCGGCCAGGTACTGACCGCCGACGCTGACGACCAGGTGGGCCTTGCCGCCGGAACCCTCGTCTATGACGACGAGCTTCTCGACGCGCACTACATCACCGGCGACGGACGCGGCAACGAGAACATCGGCCTTTCGGCCGTCCATCACGTCTTCCATTCCGAACACAACCACATGGTCCAGCAGGTGAAGGACAAGGCGCTGGCCTCCGGCGATCTCGCCTTCCTCAACGATTGGCTGCGCGTCGACGTGACGGCGATCCCGACCGATCCCGCCGTTATCGCCGCCCTTCAATGGGATGGCGAGCGTCTCTTCCAGGCGGCGCGCTTCACGACGGAAATGCAGTACCAGCACCTGGTCTTCGAGGAATTCGCCCGCAAGGTGCAGCCGGACGTCGATGCCTTCGTCTTCAACCCCAGCACCGACATCAACCCGGCGATCTTCGCGGAATTCGCCCACGTCGTCTATCGCTTCGGTCACTCGATGCTGCGTGAGCAGGTCGCCGCAACCAACAGCGACGGCAGCGACGCAAGCCTCGACCTCTTCGACGCCTTCCTCAACCCGCTGGCCTTCGGTTCCGATACGATCGATCACGACGCCGCAGCCGGCGCGATCGTGCGCGGCATGACCAGCCAGGTCGGTAACGAGATCGACGAATTCGTCACCCACGTTCTGCGCAACCAGCTCGTCGGCATTCCCCTCGACCTGGCGGCGATCAACATCGCCCGCGGCCGCGACACCGGCATCCCTTCGCTCAACGAAGCGCGTGCGCTGTTCAAGGAAGCGGCCAATGGCGATACGCAGCTCGACCCCTACAAGAGCTGGGTGGATTTCGCGCTCAACATGAAGAACCCGGCATCGATCGTGAACTTCATCGCCGCCTATGGCACGCACGCCACGATCACCGGCGCCACCACCGTCGACGCCAAGCGCGACGCGGCGATGAAGCTGGTCTTCGGCGACGCGTCGCTCAACGAGGCCGACCGGCAGGACTTCCTGAACGGCCGCAATGCTTATGCGGACAACCTCGGCGGTCTCGATCTCGTCGATCTGTGGGTTGGCGGTCTCGCTGAAAAGAAGATGGCCTTCGGCGGCATGCTCGGCTCCACCTTCTCCTTCATCTTCGAACTGCAGCTCGAGAACCTCCAGAACGGCGACCGGTTCTACTATCTCTCGCGCGTCCAGGGGCTCAACCTGCTCAACGAGCTGGAAAACAACTCGTTGGCCAAGATGGTGCTCAACAATACGGATCTCGGCGAAAGCGGCTACGCCCTTCCGGGCGACATCTTCTCGGTGCCGGATCATGTGCTCTACATGGATCACGCCAAGCAGAACGCCTTCGGCTACGTTGATCCGCAGCAGGAGGATCCCTTCCTGCAAGCGGTTTCGCCGATGGTGGAGCGCCGCGATGCGAGCGGCAGTCTCATCAACCCGGTCGCCAATCCGGCGGCGGTCGCAAGCTATATCCGCGTCAATACCAACGACCATGTCCTGATCCAGGGAACCGAGAATGCCGACGAGATCGTTTCCGGCGGCGGCGACGACTCCGTCTGGGGGCGCGGCGGCAATGACCGCATCGAGGCCGGCTACGGCGTCGATAAGATCCATGGCGGCACCGGCAACGACATCATCACCAACAACGGCACCGACATCGGCGAAACCGACATGCTGCATGGCGAGGAAGGCAACGACGTCATCCACGGCGGCTCCGGCCTTGCGCTGGTCTTCGGCAACCAGGGCCAGGATTTCCTCGTCGCCGGCCCCGATGGCAAGGAGATCTTCGGCGGTGAGGGCAACGACTTCATCCTCGGCGGCGACGGCGGCGACTTCCTGCTCGGCAACGAAGGCAGCGACTGGATCGAAGGCGGCAACGGCTTCGACACCACCGCGGGCGACAATTCGGAGCTCTTCTTCAACTCCACGATCATCGGTCACGACGTGATGTTCGCCGGTCAGAATGAACATGATTTCGACGCTGAAACCGGTGACGACATCATGGTCCAGGGCGAAAGCGTCATGCGCAACGAAGGCATGCTGGGCTACGACTGGTCGATCCACAAGGGCAACAGCCAGACGGCGGATTCCGACCTCACCGTGCCGATCTTCACCACCGACGAGCAGGATATCCTGCGCGATCGTTTCGATGCCGTCGAAGCATTGTCCGGCTGGGAAAAGGACGATCATCTCAGCGGCGACGACCGTGGCGACACGAACGGGGAAGGCGAGGTCGAAGGCAATCCCGGATTGGCGGGGGCGGAAAACACGATGGTCGGCCATGAGCTGAGCCAGGCCGGCGTCGACCGCATCGCCGGATTGCGGCAGCTCCTGGGAAGCTGGGCGCCGGCCGCGCCGACCGGCCCGGGCGTCGATCTGGAAAAGGTGATCGCCTTCGACGGTGGCAACATCCTCATCGGTGGCGGCGGTGACGACACGATCCGTGGCCGCGGCGGCGACGATCTCATCGATGGCGACGCCTGGCTCAATGTCCGCATCAGCATCCGTGACACCAACGGCACCCAGCTTGCGACCGTGGACAGCATGGCGGCCGTCATCACCCTGCCGCAGAACCATCCCTACTACGCCCAGTGGAACGGGCGCACACTGCAGTCCCTGATGCTGTCCGGAGCGATCGATCCGGTGCAGCTCAACATCGTTCGCGAAATTCTCGACGGCGAGGTGGCGGGGGACATCGATACCGCGGCCTACTGGGACGTCCGCAACAACTACAGCTTCTCGCTCGACGCGGATGGAGGGCTGCTGGTCTCCCATACCGGCTTCGATACCGCCAACGTACCCGACGGCGCCAACCTGGTATCCGACGGCATAGACAAGCTGCGCAACATCGAGCGGCTGCAGTTCAATGGCAGCTCGCTCAACGTGATCACCGGGACGCCCGGCAACGATACGGGTGCGACCGCGCTGAACGGCACGGCGGGCGACGATTTGATCCTCGGGCTCGGCGGCAATGATACGCTCAACGGCAATGCCGGAAACGACATCCTGATGGGCGGCGCCGGCAACGACACGCTGAACGGCGGCCTCGGCGACGATACCTATGCCTTCGGCCTTGCCGACGGTTCCGACACGATCAACGAGACGGGCGGCATCGACCGAATCACGATCAGCGGCGGGACGCTGACCGGTCTCGCTTTCTCGGAAACGACGGCGGGCGCCGGAAACGATGACCTGGTCATCCAGTTCAACGGTCAGCAGATCACCGTCACCGATCACTTCGATACTGCCGGCGAGGCTGTCGAATTCATCAACTTCGGCGGCAGCACCTACGAAGGTTACGTCCTTGACGGCGATTATGCGCTCAGCACCGACGACTTCGGAACACGAAGTGCCCAGGCCGGCGTCAATACGGCGCTTGCCGGCACGACCGGCGGTGACGGGCTCCTCGGCAACACCGGCGATGACCTGCTGTTCGGTCATGGCGGTAATGACGATCTCGACGGCGGAGCGGGCGACGACCTGCTGGTCGGCGGCACGGGAGACGACGAGCTGATCGGCGGCACGGGTTCCGATACCATGGTCGGCGGGGCCGACAACGACACCTATTCGGTCGATGACGCCGGTGATGTCGTGGTCGAAGCCCTCGGCGGCGGCACGGACGAAGTGGAAACAGTGCTCGGCGCCTACACGCTGGCCGCAAACGTCGAAAACCTGACCTATACCGGCGCGGCCACCTTCGCCGGCACGGGCAATGCCCTGAACAACCGTATCGAAGGCGGAGCAGGGGTCGATACGCTGACGGGTCTTGCCGGCAACGACACCTATGTCGTCACGGCGGGCGACGTCATCGTCGAGGCGGCGAACGGCGGCACCGACACCGTCCAATCGGCGGCGAACTACACGCTAGGCAACGAACTAGAAAACCTGACGCTCACCGGTAACGCGGCCGTCAACGGCACAGGCAACGCACTCTCCAACACCATTGTCGGCAATTCGGGCGCCAACCAGCTCTTCGGCGGCGGCGGCAACGATGCGGTCAACGGCGGCGACGGCAGCGATCTCATCGACGGCGGCACCGGCGACGATACGTTGAACGGCGGTGACGGCAACGATACCGATACGATCATCGGCGGCGCGGGCAATGATACCGTCGATGTCGGCAGCGGCAACGACGTCGTCGTCTACAATGCAGCGGGCTTCGGCAACGATACGATCAACAACTTCGACGCCTCGGGCGGAACGGCCGCGACGCAGGATCGCATCGATCTCAGTGCGCTCGGCATCACGGCCGCCAACTTCGCCGGCCGCGTGACGATCCAGGATATCCAGGATGCCGGAACCGACGATACCCGCATCACCGTCCGCGATGCGAGCAACGCCGTGATCGGCACCATCTTCGTCGAAGAAGTGGACGGGTTGGACATCACGGCCAGCGATTTCATCCTCGCGACGACATCGGCGCCGGTCGGCGGTGCGACCAACGGCAACAACACGCTGAACGGCGGGAACGGCAATGACACGATCGACGCGCTTGGCGGCAACGATACGGTCAACGGCAATGCCGGCAACGACACGATCACCGGCGGCACCGGCAATGACACGATCGCCGGCGGCACAGGTGACGACACGATCGTCTGGAACGCCAATGCTGGGGCGACGACCGACGGTCGCGACATCGTCAACGGCGACATCGTCAACGGCGACACCGAGACGACGGCGGGCGATACTTTCGTCGTCAACGGCAATGCGGCGGCCGAGATCTATCGCATCTACACGCGGCAGGCCTGGGACGCGATCCCCGGCAACATCATCACCAGCCTCAATCCGGCGACGGAGATCGTGATCACCCGCAACGGCGTGAACAACGCATCGATCGTCGCAGAGCTGACCGAGATCGAGGAGATCCGCATCAACGGCGCGGATCCCGCCGGCAATGGCACCGCCGGCAACGACAGCTTCGAGCTCATCGGAGACTTTTCGGGCACGCATCTGCGCCTGAACACCGTCACGATCGACGGCGATGCGGGCGACGATACGGTCGATATCTCGGCGCTGACTTCCGCGCACCGGATTGTCTTCCGCTCCAATGGCGGCAACGACACGATCGTCGGCACGCTTCGTTCGCAGGACGTGATCGAGCTTCCGGCCGGCACGACGGTGGAGGAATACGCGGTCAGCGAAGCCAATGGCGTCAAGACGATGACCAACGGCACGCATACGATAACCTTCGTAAGCGACGGCATGCCGACCTTCGAGGAGGTCGACGACGAGGAAGAGGATGATGATGACGATCATCCCGATGGCGGCAATGACGACGTCGAGGATGACGGGTGCGGCGGGCAGGAGGATGACGACAATGGTCAGCCCGCGCCGGTTGCGGCGCGGACCCTCCTGGGCACCGTAGGCGCCGACGTGCTGCTCGGCGCCGCTGCCGGAGACACCATCCTGGCAGGGGCGGGTGCAGACCTGCTGGCCGGCGAGGATGGAGACGACATCCTGCGTGGCGAGGACGGCGATGACCTCCTGACCGGCGGCGGCGGCGCCGATGTCGCCTCGGGCGGCGCCGGCAACGACGAAATCCACGGCCATGCGGGCAACGACATGCTCTTCGGCAATGCCGGAAGCGACAGGATCCACGGCGGAGACGGCAACGACATCGTCGAAGGCGGAGACGGCGACGACCAGGTCTGGGGCGGTGCCGGCGACGACACGGTCCTGGCCACCAGCGATGGAGCGTCGGATTCCTACTGGGGCGGAGAGGGAAGCGACACGCTGAACTACGCCGCAGCCACCGGAAGCCTGACGGTCGATCTCGGCAACGGCCATATGCAGCGCGGCAGCGTCTCTGGCGGAGGGGTCGGAACGGAAATCTCTTACGGCTTCGAAAACTTCGTGGGCGGTTCCGGCCATGATGTGATCACGGCCTCCGCCGTCGCCAACATCATCGACGGTGGTCTCGGCGACGATGTCTTCCGCTTTGCCTCGGCATCGGCGGTGCAGGGAGACAAGATCTACGGCTTCCAGCCCGGCGACAAGATCGATTTCTCGCAGATCGATGCGAATGCCGGGGCGAACGGAGTGCAGCACTTCACGCTGACCTCCGGGACGCTGACGGCCGTGGGCCAGATCTCAGTCAGCCATCAGACCGTCGGCGGCGAGGAACTCACGCTGATCCGCGGCAATGTCGACGGGGATGCCGGAGCCGACTTCGAACTCACCCTTGCCGGCACGCACAATCTGCGCGCTGCCGATTTCAACGGCGTGTCGTAACCGCCGGAGGGGGCCCCATGGCCGGCAGGTCCGGCCATGGGGTGAATTTTCCGTATTGGGATGGGGCGTGTCATGACCGAGAAGAAGAAGACATCACATACCGGGATCGAAGGGCTGCACGGCATTTTCGTCTACCTCTTCGGCCTGTCGGGCATCATCAATATCCTTGCCCTCACGGGCGCTTTCTACATGCTGCAGATCTATGACCGGGCACTGACCAGCGGTAGCATATCGACCTTGATAGCTCTCTCGGTGCTGGCGATCGGGCTCTACCTCTTCCAGGGCATTTTCGACATCCTGCGTTCGCAGATTCTGGTCCGGCTCGGAGCAAGGCTGGATTCGCGGCTCGCGCCGCTGGCACACGAAGTGGTGATCGAGATGCCGCGTTACGGCTACTCCACCGCCGAGGCCGCCGAGCGGGGCCGCGACGTGGATACGCTGCGGAGCTTCCTGGCCGGCCAGGGGCCGGTGGCGCTCTTCGATCTGCCCTGGATGCCCGTCTATCTGATCTTCGTCTGGCTGCTCCACCCCATGCTCGGGATGCTGACTGTCGGCGGAGCTCTGGTCCTGGCGCTCTTGACGCTCGTGGCCGAAATCCTGACGCGACGGCATGCCCGGTCGATGGTCAAGATATCGGTGACGCGAAATGCCGTCCTGGATTCGAACACCCGCAACAGCGACGTGCTGCACGCCATGGGCATGACACGTCGGGCCGTGGAGCGGTTCGAACGCGCCAACCGCCGCCATCTGGAATGTCAGACCAGGACGTCCGACATCGGCGGCACGCTTTCCGGTATTTCCAAGGTCCTTCGCATGATGCTCCAGTCGGCGATACTGGGACTTGGCGCCTATCTCGCGATAAAGGGGGAAATGTCGGCCGGCGCCATCATCGCCTCGTCCATCGTGACGGCGCGCGCGCTCGCACCGGTCGACCAGGCGATTGCGCAATGGAAGGGCGTGGTCGCCGCCCGCCGCAGTTATCACCGCATCAGCGAAACGCTGGCCGTGCTCAGGGACAAATCGGCCCTGATCGACCTGCCGGCTCCGCAACAAAACCTGGTTGTCGACAACATCACGACGGTGGCGCCTACGACCGGCGCCGTGCTGCTCAGCGATGTCAGCCTTGAGGTGAGAGCCGGTCAGGCGCTCGGCCTTATCGGCCCCAGCGGTGGCGGCAAGACGACGCTCGCCCGCAGCATACTCGGAATATGGCCGGTCTTGCGGGGTTCGGTGCGCATCGACGGAGCCGATCTCGGCCAGTGGACGGACGCGTTCTTCGGCGAACATGTCGGCTATCTTCCGCAGGACGTCGCGCTCATGGACGGGACGATCGCGGAAAACATCTCGCGCTTCGCCGAAACGCCCGATGCCCGGAAGATCATCCATGCGGCGAAGACCGCGGGCATTCACGAAATGATCGTCCATCTGCGGGATGGCTACCAGACCGAGCTCGGCCCGCATGGAACGGCGCTTTCGGCGGGTCAGCGCCAGCGCATAGCGCTCGCCCGCGCGCTCTACGGCGATCCGTTCCTCGTCGTGCTGGACGAGCCGAATTCCAATCTGGATGCGGAAGGCGAGGAGGCCCTGACCAAGGCGATCACGGCGGTGCGGGAGCGCGGCGGCATCGTCGTCATCGTAGCCCATCGGCCAAGCGCGCTTCAGGCCGTCGACATGGTGGGTCTGGTGCAGGGCGGCCGGCTGACGGCTTTCGGACCCAAGGAGCAGATCATCCAGCCTTCGAAGGCGCGTCCTCTCGTGGTCGAGAAGAGCACGGGCGGCGAGCGCCAGAAATCGCTGGTCGGCGAATAGCGCGCAAACGGGGAGTAGGGATGAATGGAGACGAAGCTGGTTTTGGGATTGCCCGACGCGCAGTCGGCGATCGCCCCCATGAACAAGTTCGAAATCGCCGAGAAGACGGGCGGCCGCAGGAAGATGGTGCTTTTTCCTGCCGCCCTCTTCGGCGCCATGGGCGCGGTCCTGAGCAAGGTTCAGCCCGATCAGGCTCGGGAGGACGGCCAGCCGGCCGCCGAACCGGAAGAAACGGCGCCGCCACAGGAAGAGGCCAGATCCGATATCGAAGTGATCGAGGAGGTCGCAGCCTTCCTCCGCGAGATGGCCGCGCAGATAGGCCCTACCGCAGATGAGGGAGGGCCCGTCCGCAGCGTCGCTTCCGCGCGCCTTGCTTTCGCCGATGTCGCCGGCTTTTCGGCGGGCGGCCGCACCCTTCGCGCCGGAAGTGCCAACGACAATGATCTGGGCGTCGTCGACCGGACCGAAAATTTCGAGTACCCCTCCCTGCCCCCTGGCCGGAAACCGCCCGCGGTGGGGAATGGAGGGCTTCCCGGCACTGACAGGGACGACGATCCTGCAATCGAAGACGACGATGATCCGCTGCCGGATACCGACGATGACGACGACGGCGCGCGTGACAACCGGCTGCCTTTCTCGCTTGGCAGGGCCCAGCTTGCAAACGGCCTGATGAACCTGTCCGTGGTGATCATGCTGGACGACCTGCTGGCGATGGTCCGTGATCTCGACGGCGACGTGCTGACGGTCGAGAACCTGACCGTCTCCAGCGGCGCGATCCGGGCCTATGGCGACGACGCCTGGATCTACACGCCGGAGCGTGGCTATCTCGGGCAGGTAACCTTCTCCTACGGCGTCTCGGACGGCCAGGGCGTGGTCGCCTCCCAGGCCGTCTTCGACCTCCTGAAGCATCCGCCGCGCGAACTCTTCGGTACCGAAGGCGATGACGTGCTTCTCGGGACGCCCCAGGAAGACATCGTCGCGGGGCTGGGCGGCGGCGATACCATCTATGGCCGCGAAGCCGACGACATCCTCGTCGGCGGGGATGGCGACGACCGGCTGCTCGGCGGCGACGGCGACGATCTGCTTTATGGTGACGCCGGCCGCGATCACCTTTCCGGAGGGCGCGGCAGGGATATCCTCTTCGGCGGGGACGGCGACGACATGCTCTTCGGCGATGAAGGAGATGACCAGCTCCTTGCCGGCCGTGGCGACGACTGGCTCGATGGCGGCAGCGGGGGCGATAGGCTGTTCGGAGACGATGGCCGCGACGATCTCCTCGGCGGGAAGGGTGAAGATCTTCTCGACGGCGGCGAAGGCGACGACAGCCTAACCGGCGGCAGTGAAAATGACGTCGTTGTCGCAGGCGGGGGTGACGATGAGATCGTCGCAGGCACGGGCGGCGAGGAAGGGCGGACGGCGGAGATCGCCGCATCGGATGGAGACGACGTCTATTCCGGTGGCGAAGGCCTGGACCTGCTTGATGCCAGCACGGCTCAGCATTCCGTCGTTGTCGATCTTGCTGCCGGCACGGCGACGGGCGAGGAGATCGGCAGCGATCGGCTCGAAAGTATCGAAGCGGTTGTCGGCGGGTCGGGCGACGACCTGCTGACGGGCGATGTCGGGGGAAATCGTCTCGACGGCCAAGCAGGGGACGATGCGATTGCAGGCGGTGACGGGGATGACCGGCTGAGTGGCCATAGCGGTGACGATATGGTCACCGGTGGTGCGGGCGACGACACGATCGTGGCGGGCCAGGGTGGAGAGGAAGTGCAAGTCGAAGACGCTACCGCATCGGACGGCAACGACGCCTATTTCGGCGGTGACGGCTTCGACACGCTCGATCTGACGCCACTGGTGCAGGCGGTGCTGGCCGATCTCGAAGCCGAACTCGCTTGCGGTGGCGAAGTCGGCTCGGACCGGGTGTACGGCTTCGAGGCGGTTGTCGGCGGCAGCGGCGACGACCGGCTGGCCGGAGATTCCGGCGCCAACCTTCTGGCCGGCGGCGACGGTGACGATCGGCTGACCGGTCGCGGCGGCGACGACATTCTGGCCGGCGGTAGCGGCAACGATACGGTCTCCGGCGGTGCGGGCAACGATACCATCGTGGTCACCGTGATTTCCAACGCCGGACCTGCCGGCGACGGCAACGACAATTATTGCGGGGGTGCGGGCAATGATACCTACGATGCCTCCGCCACGGTGCAGGCGGTCGTGATCGATCTCGATCGCGGCACGGCAGGCGGTTGCGATATCGGGGCCGACCGTCTCGAAGGCTTCGAGGCGGCGATCGGTGGAAATGGAGCGGATACCATCGTTGCCAATGGCGCCGTGAATTTTCTCGCGGGCGGCGGGCAAGCCGACGTCTTCGTCTTCCGCAACCTCGATTCCGTCATGAACCAAGGACTTGGCCGGGACGAAATCAGGGACTTCGGCGTGGGCGACCGCATAGATTTCTCCGAAATCGCGTCGCAGGTGGGAGGGCTTGTGTTCCGCAGCCTGATGGACGAAGCCGAGGGTGCGGATGTCCGGCGCGTCACCTTCTACCATCAGACGCTCGCCGACGGCGAGCGGACGATCGTCAAGGCGATCGTCGACCTTGAACGCGATCAGGACGTCGAGATCCTGCTCTACGGCCGTCATGAGCTGATGGAAAGGGACTTCATACTCGCTGCGATGCAGAGCGCGGCGGATGATCTGGCGACGCGCGGCTGAAAGGCTGGGCACGGACGGGGCGATTGGGAGGCATGAAAATGATCGAAGACACCAGGAAAGCGCAGAAAAAGGAACAGTTCGGCATCTCCGCGAGGGTATGTCTCTCGGCCGTGCTTGCCGGCTTGCTCGTGCTCGGCGTTGGGGGGTGGGGGGCGCAGGCCAAGCTTTCGGGCGCGATCATCGCGCAGGGCCAGGTGGTCGTCTCGCAGCAGGTGAAGATGATCCAGCACCGGGACGGCGGCATCGTTTCGGAGATTCTCGTGCGCAACGGCGACGCCGTCCGCAAGGGCGACGTGCTGTTGAGGCTGGACGAAACGCAGACCCGGGTCGAACTCGCGATCGTCAGAACCCAGCTTCAACAGCTTGTCGCCATGGCGGCCCGCCTCAAGGCGGAGCGCGACGGCAGGGATGCGATCGATTTCTCCGGCGGTCAGGTTCCACAGGGGCTGATCGAAAGCGAAACCAAGCTCTTCAAGGAGAACCGGCGGATGCTCTCCAACCAGCGCGAACAGCTTCGCCTGCAGGTGCGCCAGTTGGAGGAGCAGGTGCGCGGCTTCCAGGCGCAGGACGAATCGAATGACCGCGAAAAGGCAATCGTCACACAGGAGGTTGCCAAGATGGAGCGGCTTGTAAAAGGCGGTCTGGTGCCGGTTGCGCAGCTGCGCGACATGCTGCGCCAGATGGCACGCATAGAAGGCACCCACGGAGAGCTTGCCGCCCGCATCGCCGAGGCCGAAAGCGAGATCAGCGAAACGCGGATGAAGCTGCTCTCCGTCGACCAGAATATGCGCAAGGAGGCGCAGGGCGAGATTGTGGAAATCGAGTCTAAGATCGCCGAAATGCGGGAGCGCGAAATCGCCGCTCGTGACCGCTTGTCTCGGATGGAAGTCAAGGCGCCCGTCGACGGCCTCGTATACGACCTTCAGATCCACACGATCGGCGGCATCATCGGCGCCGGCACGACGGTTATGTCCATTGCCCCGCAAAGCGATGACATGAATGTGGAAATCCGTGTCGCCCCGGTGGATATCGACCGGATCGCGCCCGGCCAGCCCGCGCGCATGCGGTTCACGGCCTTCAATCAGCGCACGACGCCTGAAATTCATGGCGCGGTCAAAGTCGTCGCCGCTGCGACGTCGACGGATCGAAGCACCGGCCAGCCGTTCTACCTCGCGACCCTCTCGCTCGACGACGTGTCGAAACTCGGTGGCCGAGAGCTGATGCCGGGCATGCCCGTCGAGGTTTATGTGCAAACCGGCGAACGCAGTGCCCTTTCCTACCTGACGAAGCCGTTCACCGATCAGATGATGCGTGCCTTCAGGGAGGAATAGCGCCGCAGGAATTTTCATGTCCGGCGCTATCGGCAATAACGATGCACGGCACCGCCCTGAAAGCCATGGGAGCAAGAAAAAGGCCCGGCGGTTGCCCGCCGGGCCCTCACGCATGACGGCCGCCAATGCGCGCGTTGCGGCCCATACGCGAAATCTTTTTTAGACGGCGCCGTTTCAAGGTCAATAACCTGATTTTCGTACTGGAAGAGCGGCTTCCATCCTCTCGGATTTTTGCTCGTCCGGTCCGTTAAGCATATCCCTCTTTTCGGAGTACGAGGGCGGCGGGAAGGTGGATGAGGCGCTTAGGTCCGGACTACGGCAATCGAGCATAAGCCAGTGCCAGCAACTCGGGCAATCGGCGAGTTTTGGCTTTTCGATGGATGGTGCCGATATGGTTCTCCACCGTTCGCTGGCTTACCCCCAGTTCATAGGCGATTACTTTTGCGGACTTGCCGGCCATGATCCTGTCGAGAATGCCGAGCTGCCTGGGGGTGAGACTTGATAGGAGTGCCTTGGCCCGCCGGGAGGCTTCGACTTGCGACGGAGAAAGGATGCATATGACATGAGCCTCATCCCGATCTTCCTCGCTAAGTGAGACCAGGCACGGAAGGTTCTCCAGCGGAAACAAGCCCCGTTCCAGGTCCTCTGCAAGTCTGCGCAAGCCGCGTATGAGTTTTTGCTTCTCGGTATCAGAAACTAAGTGTTCTGACTCCTTGGTCAAATACATAACCGTCCCCGATTATTCACCATTATATTATGTAGAATTAAATTAAGAAATAACTAAAACTTTGCAAGGAGCGAAGCGCCCATTAAGATTAATCCTTAGGAGTAGATGAAGGCCCTTGGTGGTTAGCCGAAAGTCGAAGCCGCAAAATCAAAAGGAAAAACCCGGCATCGACCGCAGCGGCCCTGGCTCCTCGGTCCTATCGATCGCCTGTTCGAGAACCGCCGTTCGGCCACTGGCGAGGCTGAATACGCAGGGTGGTGAGCGGGCGCAATCCCATGCTCCTCCTCAGCAATCACGAAGGCAATGATTTCGCTCTGCCCACAATTGGAGCAAAAGTTTTTGTTGCACAATTATTATATTATGCAATTCTTGAATTGATAGTGGTCAATGCTGCAATATATGCATCATGGGTGAGCGATGGAAATCAAGCAGCTCGAAGTGTTCCTCGCGGTCATGTCGGCCGGAAGCATCACTGCCGCTGCACGGTTGCTCGACCGCTCGCAATCGCAGGTGACGCGGCTGATCCAGGAGCTTGAGGCTTCGATCGGCTTTGCGCTTTTCGAGCGGAACGGACCGAGGATCACGCCGACCTCGAAAGCGGTCACCTTCCATGCGGATGCGGAGCGGTTCCTGACCGGCATCGGCCAGCTCAAGGAGCGGGCGAAGACGATCGCGTCGGAAGAGCTGGGGCCGGTCGAGATTGCCGCGATTTCTGCCTTTGCGAGCGGCCTGGTGCCGCTGGCGCTTGCCGAAATGCCGGAGGGCCTCCTGCCGCGAAACGTCCATTTGCGCAGCATTTCCGCCGAGGCGGCGGTTCAGTCTGTGCTTGCAAGGACGGCTGATTTTTGCGTTGCGTCGCTGCCCGTCGAGCATCCCGGTCTTGAAATCCACGGACTTTTCCAGTCGCCCTGCGTGGCAGCGGTTGCCTCGAACGATCCGCTGGCGGCAAAGCCGACGGTCTCCATGCATGATCTCGCCGATCGCAATCTGATCACCATGGCAAACCCGTTCCGGCTGCGCCGGCGCGTCAATCAGGCTCTTGAGGCCGCCAAGGTCAGGCCGTTGCGGCTCGTCGACACGAATACGGCGCTCAATGCGGTCCGGCTCGCCTCGACCGGTTTCGGGGTCGCGATCGTCGAGCCCGCGACCGCTTATGGCATCGAGCTCAAGAATGCCGAAATCCGCCCGCTCGACATGGACATCCCGTTCCTCTGGGGAATTTTCTCCGCTGCGTCCAGGCCGCTTCCGAACAATGTCCTCGAGCTTATCCAGTTGATCATCCGGATTTCGGCCGCCCGCATGCCGGGCTTCGTGGCCCATGATCCGGGCCATATCGAGCGCGTTGCCGACGCCACGTTCGGCGCCGATCGGAATACACAGGAGCATTGATCTTGGACGTGCAGAACCCGCAGCCGATAAGTGGTCTCGCAAGCCTCGAAGAGCGGCTGGCGGAAGACCTTTCTCTGCTGGAACTTCCTCCCAAGGACTGGGTGCCGGCAACCGAATACGACGGCCAGCAGGCTTACGACGCCGTCATCATTGGTGCCGGCATGTGCGGGCTCGTGGCTGCCGCATCGCTGAAGATGCTCGGCATTTTCAATGTCATCTGCCTTGATCGTGCGCCGGAGGGGCTCGAAGGGCCCTGGATTACCTATGCCCGCATGGAGACCCTCCGCTCGCCGAAACAGCTCACCGGCCCTGCGATCGGCCTGCCGGCATTGACCTTCCGGGCCTGGTATGTGGCGCAGTTCGGTGCGGAAGCCTGGGAAGCGCTCGGCAAGATCCCCAAGGACCAGTGGATGGAATATCTCGTCTGGTACCGGAAGGTGCTTCGTCTGCCTGTTCGCAATCTTGTCACCGTTACCGACATGGAGGCGGTGACTGACGACCTGATCGCGCTCGACGCAACCGATAAGGCGAGTGGCAGAGAGGAGCGGATTTATGCGCGCCATGTCATCCTGGCGACCGGCCGCGACGGTCTCGGCGGCAGTTATGTGCCGGAACTCGCCAACGGCATCGATCCGAGGTTCTGGGCCCATTCCGCCGACGACATCGATTTCGCGGCGCTCAGGGGCAAACGGGTTGCGGTGATCGGGGCGGGCGCCTCGGCCATGGACAACGCCGCCACCGCGCTCGAGGCGGGAGCGGGCGGCGTCGACATGATCATCCGGCGCAAGGAGATGCCGCGCGTCAACAAGTTCACCGGCATTTCCAGCCAGGGCGTCGTCCAGGGCTTCGCGGGCTTGAGCGACGACTGGAAATGGAAGTTCATGGATTACGTGCTCGGCGCCCAGACGCCGCCGCCGCGTGATTCGACGCTGCGCGTGTCGCGTCATCCGAACGGCCGCTTCTTTCTCGACACCGCTGTCCGTGGCCTGCGTCAGGGCGGCGGCAACGTGGTGGTCGAAACGAGCCGCGGTGATCTCGAATACGATTTCGTCATCTTTGCCACCGGCTTCCGCGTCGATCTCGACCGGCGTCCCGAACTGCAGAACTTCGCGCCCTTCATCCGCTTCTGGCAGGATACCTTTACGCCGCCGGAGGAAATGGAGAACGGCGAGCTTGCGACCTCCCCCTATCTCGGTCCGGATTTCGAATTCCTCGAAAAGGTGCCGGGAACCTGCCCGGCATTGCGCCTCGTCCACTGCTTCAACTATCCGGCATCGCTGAGCCACGGCAAGCTTTCCGGCGATATCCCAGCCGTCAGCGACGGCGGCCGGCGGCTGGCGCGCGGCATTGCCCGCAGCCTCTTCGTCGCCGATCGGGAGCAGCACTTCGCCAACCTCATGGCCTACGAGACGCCGGAACTTCTCGGTGACGAGTGGACCGATTCGGCCGCGACCCTCGATGAACTCCGCAAGGGTGCCGCCGAATGAAGCGCACCGTCTTCATAACCGGAGGACGCCGGCCGTGACCCGCTACCTCCTCGCCAAGCTGGTGGAAGCGCTCGTCGCCATCTGGGGCGTGGTGACGATCGTCTTCTTCGTCAGTCGCGTGCTTGGGGACCCGGCCGTGCTGCTTCTGCCGGTCGGCGCGAGCCAGCAGGATCTCGATACCCTGCGTGCGGGGCTTGGCCTCGACCGGCCGATCCTCGAACAATATCTGATTTCCCTGCTCGCCATGCTGCGCGGCGATTTCGGCATTTCCTTCCAGCATAACCGGCCGGCGATCGACGTGGTGTTGGAGCGCATGCCGGCGACGTTCGAGCTGGCCGGCACCGCTCTCCTGTTCGGAACCCTGATCGGTGCGGTCGCCGGGGCGATCGCGGCGCTGAAGCGCGGCACGATCTCCGAATTCATCGTCATGATCGCCGCCCTTCTCGGCCAGGCGACGCCGGTCTTCTGGCTCGGCATCATGCTGATCCTCCTCTTCTCCGTCGATCTCGGCTGGCTGCCCACCGGCGGCTCGGGCACGGTCGCCCATCTCGTGCTGCCGGGGTTGACGCTGTCGGTCTTCGTCTCCGCCTCCATCGCCCGGCTGCTGCGTTCCTCCCTGCTCGACATCATGCGCGAGGACTATGTGCGTACGGCGCGCGCCAAGGGCCTGATGCCGCGCACTGTCTTCCTCTGGCATATCGCACGCAATGCGCTGATCCCCGTCGTCACCATGATCGGCATCATCGCCGGCGAGCTTCTCGGCGGCTCGGTCGTCATCGAGACGGTGTTCGCCTGGCCGGGCGTCGGCCGCATCATCATGCAAGGCATCCAGGCGCAGGATTTCCCGGTCATCCAGGCCGGTGTCGCGCTCGTCGCCGCCATCTTCATCCTCGTCAATCTGCTGGTCGATCTGCTTTACGGCGTGCTCGATCCGCGCATCCGTCGGCGATAGGAGCGGCCCATGAAGTCCTTTTTCCTCGCCCTCCTCAAAAGCCGCGCCGGACTGTTCGGTTTCGTTCTCGTCGTCATCTTCGTTCTGGCGGCGCTGCTCGCACCCTATCTCGGCCTGCCGGTGCCGACGCGCTCGAATCTCGTCGCCCGCATGGCGGCGCCCACCTGGACCGGCCTTTTCTCGCCGGGCGCCCATCCGCTCGGCACCGACGAGCTCGGCCGCGATATCCTCTCCCGCATTGTCTACGGGAGCCGGGTGACGCTGACGATCGCGGCTGCAGCGGTCGTTCTCGGCGGCATCGTCGGGACACTGCTCGGCATCGTCGCCGGTTATTATCGCGGCATGGTCGATCGCGTGCTGATGCGCATCGTCGACATCCAGCTCGCATTGCCGCTGATGCTGCTGGCGCTTCTGGTGATCGCAGCGCTCGGTCCTTCGACCACCAACCTCGTCGTCGTGCTCGCGCTGACGAGTTGGCTGCGTTACGCCCGCATCATCCGTGGCCAGGTCTTGGCGCTCCGCGAGCGGGAATTCATCCTCTCGGCGCATGCGATCGGAGCAAGCACCTGGCGCATCATGATCAAGCACCTGCTGCCGAACGTGATCACTCCGGCACTCGTCATCGCGACGCTGGAGCTTGCGCGCATCATCATCATGGATGCCGCACTTTCCTTTCTCGGCCTCGGCGTCCAGCCTCCCAATCCGAGCTGGGGCCGCATGCTCGCCGACGGCCGCGTCTACATCTCTACGGCCTGGTGGATCGTCACCTTCCCCGGGATCGCCATCCTTCTCACCGTGCTCAGCGTCAACCTTCTGGGTGACTGGCTGCGCGATTACTTCGATCCGAAATTGAGGACCACGCGATGAACCAGCTCTCCCGTTCCACCCTGCCGCCCCGCGTCGGACGCCTGAAAGCCGGCATGGCCAGGCAGGACGTCGACGTCATCGTATCCTTCAAGCCGGAAAACAGCTTCTATTTCACCGGCTTCAACCCGATCATCTATTCCCATCCGGTGATCGCGATCCTCACCCGCGACCACGATCCGATCATGCTGGTGCATGCGCTGCGCGACGATCATGGCCGGGCGAGCGCCTGGGTTCCGGATATCCGCCTCTACGGCGCCTGGTCCACCAAGGTGACGATGGGGCCGAACTGGCAGGATGCATTGGCCTCGATCCTGGGCGATCTCGGCGTTGCCGGAAAGACGGTCGGCATCGAGGAGGAATTCATCTCGATCCAGCGGCTCAACCAGCTTCGCAAGGCGCTGCCGGAGGCGAAATTTACCGATGTCAGCCACCTCATCGACCATTGCCGTCTGATCAAGGATCCCGACGAGATCGCCCATGCCCGGATCGCCGCGAAGATCGCCGACGTCGGCATGGATACTGCCGTTGCGGCACTCGCCGCCGGCGGCACGGAACGGGATGTCGCTATCGCCTCCATGCACGAGATGAACAAGCTCTGGGCCGCAAACTACCCTGATGTCGAGGTCTGCGATTTCGGCTCGCTAGAAGGCGGCGTGCAGAACGGTTTGTGGACCTGGGTTCTTTCGGGCCCGCGCATGTTCTTCAATTGCGACAACCCGACCCAGCGCAAGCCGGAGCGCGGCGAAACCGTCTCCGTCCTCATCTGGACGATCGCCAACGGCATCCATGCGGAGAATGAGCGAACGGTCGCCATTGGCCCGCTGCCGGACGTCAACAAGCGGGCGCTCGACGCCATCCTCGAAATCCGCGAGGAGGTCGACGCCCATATCAAGCCCGGCACGCCTTACAAGGAGCTGTTCGAGCGCACGCGTGAAGGTCTGAAGGCACGCGGCTACGGCGCCAATATCCCTGGCCGCATCGGCCATGGCATCGGCCTTGGCGCGCACGAGCATTCGTCGCTCGATGCCGCCTCGCCGCTGGTGCTGGAGCC
The DNA here is from genome assembly GCF_051400715.1 of Neorhizobium descurainiae. Taxonomy (NCBI): domain Bacteria; kingdom Pseudomonadati; phylum Pseudomonadota; class Alphaproteobacteria; order Hyphomicrobiales; family Rhizobiaceae; genus Neorhizobium; species Neorhizobium descurainiae. The sequence continues at coordinate 13,584 of NZ_JBLFFK010000013.1, read as the reverse complement.
TGGCATGATCTTCACCTTCGAGCCGAATATCCGCGTGCCGGGCGTCTGCGCCACGCAGATTTCCGACACCGTGCTCGTCACCGGGACCGGGCGCGAATACCTGACCCGCTCGGCCGGCGGCTATCTGGAGGTCTGAGCGTCGATGGCTCCGCTGCTCGAGGTCCGCAATCTCACTGTCGCGTTCGACACGCCGTCCGGCACGGTGCATGCCGTCAACGACGTCTCCTACAGCCTTGAGGAAGGCGAGACGCTCGGCATCGTGGGGGAATCGGGTTCGGGCAAGAGCGTGCACGCCCTCTCGATGGTCGGGCTGATCGCCACGCCGCCCGGCCGTATCGTGCGCGGCGAGGTGGTCTTCAACGGCCGCAACCTGCTGGCCCTTTCGCCGCGCGAGCTTTTCGACCTGCGCGGTAAGGAGATCGGCTTCGTCTTCCAGGACCCGATGACCTCTCTCAATCCCGTGCTGACCATCGAGCGGCAGATCGCCGAGCCGCTCCGCCGCCATTTGGGCATGTCGGCGAGCCAGGCCCGCACGCGCGTCATAGAGCTCCTCGAACTGGTCGGCATCCCCGATGCCGCCCGCCGCGCCCGGCAATACCCGCACGAATTCTCGGGCGGCATGCGCCAGCGCGTGATGATCGCCATCGGCATTTCCTGCAATCCGAAGCTCTTGATCGCCGACGAGGCGACGACCGCGCTCGACGTGACCGTTCAGGCGCAGATCCTCGATCTGGTGCGCGACCTGAAGCGGAAGATCGGCACGACGGTCATCTGGATCACCCACGACATGGGTGTGGTTGCCGGATTGGCCGATACGGTGCAGGTCATGTATGGCGGCCGCATCATGGAGCGAGGCCCGGCCCGCTCTGTCTTTCACGATCCCCGCAGCGCCTATACCTGGGGTCTTTTGAAATCCCTGCCGCATGGCGGCAAGCGCGGTGTCGATCGTCTTTATCAGATCCCCGGCAATCCGCCGGACCTGACGCAGGAGCCGGTCGGTGATCCCTTCGCGCCGCGCAATCCTTTTGCGACCGAGCGATGCCTGGTCGAGACGCCGCCGCTTCTCGACGCCGCCGACAGCGTGCCAGGCCACAAGGTCGCCGCCTGGTACGATCTGCGCGCTGAGCTCGCGCGCATGGAGGGCCAGCCATGACGGATGCCCCCATGAATGCGCCGCTCGTTTCGGTCGACCGGCTCAGCAAGCACTACGGCGGCGAGCGGCGCCTGATAGGCGGTGCGGTACCGCTGCTGAAGGCGGTCAACAATGTGAGCTTCGACATTGCGCCCGGCGAAACACTGGGCCTCGTCGGCGAATCCGGCTCGGGCAAGAGCACGACCGGCCGGGTCCTGCTGCAGCTCGAAGCGCCGACCGGCGGCGACATCCTCTATAAGGGCGAAAACATCACTGGCCTTTCGAAGCCGGCGCTGAAACCCTATCGGCGCGACATGCAGGTCATCTTCCAGGACCCGTATGCATCGCTCAATCCGCGCATGACGGTGGGCGAATTCGTTGCCGAACCGCTTGATGTCCATGGCCTTGCGGGCTCCAGATCGGAGCGCGAGGATCGCGTCGCAACGCTCTTTTCGAAAGTCGGCCTCGACCCTTCCTTCATGAAGCGCTATCCGCACGAGTTTTCTGGCGGTCAGCGCCAGCGCGTCAGCATCGCCCGGGCGATCGCGCTCAACCCCGCCTTCATCGTGGCGGACGAGCCGATCACGGCGCTCGACGTCTCGATCCAGGCGCAGATCGTCAACCTCTTCCAGGACCTGCAGGACGAGCTCGGACTCACCTATCTCTTCATCGCCCACGACCTGTCGATGATCCGCTATCTCTGCCATCGGGTCGCGGTGATGTTGCGCGGGCGCATCGTCGAGATCGGTCCCTGCGAGGCGATCTTCGAAAATCCGCAGCATCCCTATACCAGGGCGCTCCTCTCGGCGATCCCGGTTCCCGATCCGGACATCGAACGGAACCGCCGACCCATCGCTTTCGACGTCAATGCCAACCTGCCGCCCGAGGAGGCCGTGTTGCGGTCTGTCGGAGACCGGCACTTCGTTCTGGGAGTCTAGGCAGCATGCACCTGTTCGCTACCCATTTCGGAACCTATGAGGTCGGCGCGGATGCGAACGGAAAGCCACGGCTCCTGCCTTTCCGGCACGATCCCGATCCATCGGAAATAGGGCTTGGTTATCTCGATCTCGCCGATCATCCGGAACGCATCCGCGCTCCGATGGCGCGGCGCTCATGGCTGGAGAAGGGACCGCTCGCCGGCTCGGGCGGTTTGCGCGGCCGCGAGGATTTCGTCGAGGTGGACTGGAACAGGGCAGCCAGCCTCATTGCGGAGGAGTTGCGGCGCGTTCGCTCCACCCACGGCAATCAGGCGATCTTCGGCGGTTCGTACGGCTGGGCGAGCGCCGGCCGTTTCCATCATGCGCAGAGCCAGCTCAAGCGGCTGCTCAATCTTGCCGGCGGCTTCACGTCTTCGGTCAACACCTATTCCTACGGCGCGGCCGGTGTGCTTCTGCCGCATATTCTCGGGCCGGACCACAAGGATGCCTGCGATACCTCGCCGTCCTGGAGCGATATCGCGGACAATTGCGAGCTTCTCGTCGGGTTCGGCGGCTTCCGGCTGACGAATTCGCAGGTCGAGGCCGGCGGCACGGGAAGCCACCGCGCCGTCGAATGGCTCCGCCACTGCCAGGAAAAGGGCGTACGCATCACCGTGTTCAGCCCGGCGGCGAGCGACGCGCCCGAAGGGCCGAATGTCCGCCATATTCCGCTGCGGCCCAATACCGACACGGCCGTGATGATCGCCATGTGCCACACGCTGCTCACGGAAGGCCTGCTCGACTGCCCGTTCCTGAAGCGCTGCACGGTGGGTTTCGGGGAGTTCGAGAGCTATCTCGTCGGAGAGATGGACGGCGTTGCCAAGGATGCCGAATGGGCCGCGAAGATTTCGGGAGTGCCGGCCGAAACGATCGTCGAGATCGCCGAGGATCTGCACGATCTGCGCAGCCTCGTCAACGTCGCGTGGTCTCTGCAGCGGGCCCGCTTTGGCGAACAGCCTTTCTGGGCGGCGATCGCGCTCGCTTCGATGGCGGGCCATGTCGGTAAGCGGGGCTGCGGCTTCGCCTTCGGTCTCACGGCCGCGAATTCCGTCGGCCAGCCCGTGCGGCGTCTGAAAGGTCCTGCCTTCGAGCAAGGCGTCAACCCGGTCCGCCATTTCATTCCGGTGGCGCGCATCACCGAGCTCCTGGAAAATCCCGGCGGCCGGATCGATTACGATGGCCAAGTCCTCGAACTTCCCGATATCCGGCTTATCTGGTGGGCGGGCGGCAATCCCTTTCACCACCATCAGGACCTCAACCGGCTTTCCGAAGCGTTCCGGCGGCCGGAAACGGTGATCGTCACCGAGAACATGTGGACAGCCACAGCCCGCATGGCGGATATCGTCCTGCCGTCTGCCTTTCCCTTCGAGCGGGACGATATCGCGGCCTCCTCGCGCGACAACTGGCTGGTCTACAGCCGCCGCGTCATGGACCCGCCCGCTGGCGTGCATACCGATCACGAAGCCTATCGGATGATTGCCGAAAAGCTCGGCTGCCGCGAAAGGTTCGACGAAAATCTCGGGATCGACGAATGGCTGGCGCGCATCTACGAGGGTTATCGCGACCGCTATCCCGAGTTGCCGGATTACCAGGCGTTTCGTCTCCGCGGTTTCGCGGCGCTGGACGAGGGCGAGGTGGCCCCGGCGCCCGCCGATCACTTCCGCCGTTTCGTAGGGGACCCGGAAGCCGCGCCGCTGAAGACGCCGAGCGGCAGGATCGAAATCCGTTCCGCCAAGATCGGCAATTGCGGCTATCCCGATATCGGCATCCATCCCGCCTGGAATGAGCCGGAGGAATGGCTCGGTTCGCCGCTCGCCTCGCGGCATCGCTTCCATCTTCTTTCGCCGCAGCCGGCGCATCGCCTGCATGGACAGCTTGAATACGGCCCGGTCAGCCGGAGAGCCAAGCTCGACGGGTACGAGCGGTTTCAGCTGAGCGCGGCCGATGCCGATGGGCTCGGCGTCAAGGACGGGGAGCTCTGCGAGCTGTATAACGACCGGGGCAGCACGGTTGCCGCCTTGGCGGTCGACGATCGCCTGATGCCGGGCGTGGCCATCCTGCCGACCGGCGGCTGGTTCCGGCCAGATGCCGCAGGCGTCGACCACGGCGGCAATCCCAATACGCTCACCGCGATCACGCCTGCCTCGCATTTGTCGCAGGCGACCGCGCCGAATTCCTGCCTGGTCTCGATCCGTCCCTGGCGCGGCCCTCGGGATGGATCGTCTGGGCGAACAGCATGAGGATTGAAAACATGGACCAGATCGACATCCTCTCCGGCCTCAAACCGGACTCCGAAGTCTACCGGGCTCGCCGTGAGCGGCCGGAATTCGTGGATGGCGCCGAGCTTTGCCGCGAAACCGTGCTTGCGCCGCGCAATGGCTTCGGCATCAGCCATGCTATGCGTGCTGCGCTTGCCGCCCGCATGGCGCGCTTTATCGGCCGTGAGGATCTCGCCCGCGCCTATGACCTGATGCTGGATGAAGCCGGCAGCGATGACGAACTTGCCGCCATCGCCTCGACGGGGGATTTGCCACCCGAGGCCGATGCCTTCACGAAAGCTCTCGTCCGGCACGCCGACTTCGTTACAAAAACGCCGCGTGACAGCATCAGGGCGGATATCGAACGGCTTGAAGCAGCCGGGCTCACCAATCCGCAGATCATTGCGCTGTCGGAACTGATCGCCTTCGTGAATTTCGAGGCCCGCGTCATCGTCGGCCTCAGCGTTCTGGAGCTGGTGGCATGAGCGGGGCGGGCTTCAAGGTCAAGGCGCTTTCCTGGGCGCCCTATATCGAACCGGTCGATGTCGCGGCGGCGACGGAGGAACAGCTCGCCGCCATGCAGGTGACGCCTTCCAACACCAAGGTATCGCCCTATGTGCGGACCCTTGCGCACGATCCGGAATCCTATGTGGCGCGCACGAAGCTCTTCAACGCCATCATGTACGCCAAAGGGGGGCTCGGCCGGGCGGAGCGTGAACTCGGCGCGCTCGTCGCCTCGGCGGTCAACCGCTGCGTCTACTGCGCCTCGGTGCATGCCCGCCGTTATGTCGAACTCTCCGACCGTTCGGATGTCGTCGAGGAAATCTACATGCGCGGGCTCGACGGCCCCTTCGAACCGAAAGTTCAGGCGATCGTCGATTTCTGCAGGACGCTTTCCGAGACGCCCTCCCGTGTGACCAGGGAGCAGGTGCAGGCCTTGCGCGATCACGGCCTGTCGAAAGCCGAGATCATCGATCTCATCCATTCGGCGGCGATCTTCGGCTGGGCCAACCGGTTGATGCACACGCTCGGCCATTCCACTCCCGTCGAGGCGAAGTGATCGTCGCCGGCGGATAAGGGCATTGAAATTGAAGGCATTTATCAATTCAGAAGGAGCTGGAGCATGAATAGGAAACTGATATCGGCGGCAATCGCCGCCTTTTCGCTGGGTGCATTGATGTCGACCACGGCGCTTGCCCAGGGCAAGACGCTGACCATCGGCATCACCAATACGGTCAACACGTTCGACCCGCATATGACGGCCTCGGTCGGCACCGATCTGAGCCTGCTCAGCCACATCTATCCGTCGCTTGTGCTGCGTGCGCCGGACATGAAGATCGTCCCGTCGCTCGCCACCGAATGGAAAAGCGTCGACGACAATACCTGGCGGATCACGCTGCGTTCCGACGCGGTGTTCAACGACGGCGAGAAGATCGATGCCGAAGCGGTCAAGTGGAACTTCGACCGCGTCCGCGATCCGGCCGTCAATGCCCGCATCAAGGCCTGGTTCACGCTGATCTCCGATGTGAAGGTCGTGAGCCCGACCGAGCTCGAGATCAGGACGAGCTCTCCCTATCCGGCGATGATCGAGCAGCTTTCGATGTTCTTCCTGCTGCCCCCAAAATGGGCGGCCGAGCACAAGCCGGCAACCGAGACCGCATCCGGCGGTCCCTACGTCCTGACGGCGGTCAAGCCGGGCGAGAGCTTCACGCTCGAAGCCAATCCGCAATACTGGGGGCCGAAACCGGATTTCGACCAGGTGGTCGTCCGCGTGATCCCCGAGCCGGCGAGCCGCGTCGCAGCCCTCCTTGCCGGCGAAGTGGACTTCGTGAACTCGATCCCGACCACCGAAATCCAGCGCATCCAGGATGCCGGCAGCGCCCAGGCGGGTGCCGTGCCGAGCACGCGCACCGTGTTCATCAAGTTCAACACGCAGAAACCGCCGCTCGACAACAAGCTCTTCCGCCAGGCGCTGAACTACGCGATCGACAAGGAAGGCATCGTCAAGGCGATCTTCAACGATCAGGCGGAGATTGCCCGCTGCGAAGTCATGTCGAAGACCTATTTCGGCTTCAATCCGGACCTGAAGCCCTATCCATACGATCCGGACAAGGCGGCCGAGCTCCTGGAACAGGCCGGCGGCGCGCCGTCCGAGCCGATCGAGTTCGACGTTCCAAGCGGCACCTACCTCAACGGCGAGGAAGTCGTGCAGGCCGTGGCGAGCCAGCTCGAGGAGATCGGCGTCAAGACGAAGATCGTCGAGATGCAGTTCAGCGCCTATATGGACAAGTATCTCAAGACCAAGGATCTGGCCCGCCTGAGCCTGCTCAGCCAGGCCTGGCCGACGATCGATGCGGACGGTCTGCTCACCCTCTTCGCGCCGGGCAATATCTACGCTTATTGGAACAATGCCGAGTTCGGCAAGGCTCTCGAAGAGGGCCGGTCGACGATGGACAAGGAAAAGCGTCTGGCCGCCTACAAGAAGGCGACCGAGGTCATGTGCGACGAGGCGCCCGCGCTCTTCCTCTATACCCAGCCGGCGACCTTCGGGCTTTCCAAGCGCATCACCTGGACGCCGCGCGGCGACGACTGGGTGCGCGCCTTCGACATGAAGCCCGCCAACTGATGATCCCGCATCCCGCGTTCCTTTCGGACGCGGGATGCTTCCCGCCAGACCCGAGGATATCCCATGCCGACAGTGACCTTGAACAATGCCACCTTCGTCTACGACGATATCGGCGATCCGAACGCGGAAACCATCATCGCGCTCCATGGCGGGCGGGGCATCGGCGACCGGCGGGGTGAGTTCAGCGCCTACAAGGTGCTCGCGGACAAGTACCGGGTGATCGCCTATGACCAGCGCGGCTGCGGCGAGACGAGCCTTACGCCTCCCTATACGTTCGAGCAGCTCGCCGACGATGTCGAAGCCTTCCGCGTGAACCTCTGCGGCGGCCGCAAGATCATTCTCGAAGGCGGTTCGTTCGGCGGCATGATCGCGCTCACCTACGCCGTCAAGTACGGTCACAATCTTTCACGGCTGATCCTGCGCGGCACGGCGGCGAGCTATCACCATGAAGACGATGCGATGGTGGTGTTCAAGGAGCGCATTCACAAGGCGACCAGCGCCTCTCTGTCGATGCTCGACAAGATGTTTTCCGACAAGGTGAAGGACGATACGGAACTGCGCCTCATCTGGCTGGCGCTGCAGCCGCTCTACTACGAAAAATTCGATCCCGACGCGGCGCTGGAACGGACGCGCACCATGCATCTCCACGCGGAGACGCACAACGCGCTCTTCAAGGAACGGCTCTACGATCTGCGCGATCGCCTCAAGGATATCCCGGTTCCCACACTCGTCGTCTGCGGCGCCGAGGACTGGATCTGCCCGCCCAACCACTCGCGCTTGATCGCCGAACGGATTCCGAAGGGCGAGCTTCTCGAAGTGCCCGGCGCCAACCACGCGGTCCATGTGGAGGCACATGACACGGTCATAGCCGCCATTCGGGAGTTCCTGGCCCGAACCTCAAGTCCTGCTTGAGTGAGCCGTTTGGCAGGGCGTCACCCGCGAAGGAGCGGCAGCAGTTGATCGCCCTGCCGCTTGATTTCCGACAAGTACGGCGTGTCAGAGAGCACGAAATGCGTGATGCCCAGATCCCGGTACTTGCGCAGCGAACCGGCGACATCCACCGCTGAGCCGACCAGCCAGGTGGTGCCGGCACCGCCGCCGCCGAACTTGCCCGGCGCGGTATAGAGGTTGTCGTCGAGGACGTCGCCGCGCTCGTGCAGGTCGAGCAGCCGCCGTTGTCCGACCGCGACCGCCCGCCTGTGATCGTTCCAGCCGGCGCCCTTGGCCTTCGCCATCTCGGTCACCTTCGCCTCGGCGTCGGCCCAGGCCTCTTCCGTCGTGTCGCGGACCAGTGTGGTGATCCGCAGCCCGAACTCCAGCGGAGGCAGGTCGCGGTCCAGCTTGCTGCTCAGCGCCTTGAGCCGCTCGATCCGCTCGCGGACACCGTCGAGCGGTTCGCCCCAGAAGAGCTGGACATCGGCTTCGGTGGCGGCGACCCGCTCGGCCGCCTCCGAAGCGCCGCCGAAATAGAGCTTCGGGTGACGGCGTTCGCCGCGGACCGCGATGGGCGGCACCACGGTGGAGCCGGTGACCCGGAAGTGCTCGCCCGCATAGGTGACGTTCTCTTCCGTCCACAGTCTGCGGACCAGCCGCATGAACTCCTTGGTGCGGGCATAGCGGTGCGCCTGATCGCCTTCGCTGTCGCCGTATGCGGAAAGGTTGTCCTGGCCCGATACGATGTTGACCCGCACGCGGCCGCCGGTGAGGTGATCCAGCGTGGCTGCGGCGGACGCGAAGTTCGCCGGCCGCCAGTAGCCCGGCCGGATCGCGATGAGCGGCTCGAAAGTGGTGGTTCGCGCGGCGAGCGAGGCCGCGACGGTGAAAGTGTCGGGCCGGCCCCAGCCGGTGCCGATGAGCGCACCCTTCCAGCCGTGCTCCTCCAAAGCCTTCGCGTGGCTGGTCAGCGTCTCCAGGCTGTTGTGGTTTTCGGTCGCTGAATCGCCGCGATGACCGGCTTTGACGTCGTTCGGGATATACCAGAGAAATTCGGAATTGCTGCTCATGCGATGGGCCTGCAGTTCTGTATGGTTGGCTTGGTGAAATCGCCGGGAAGACATCCCGGCTGAATGCTATTGGTGATGACCGGCGAACTCAACATCGGCGTGGCAGGTTCTCCGCCGGAGCCGCTTCGGGATGGATCGTCATCCGGCCGCACGCGTCTCCTGCTCCTGCCGTGCCCGAAGCGCAAAGCCGCTCTGCGGACGTTTCAGGCCCAGGTTTTCCCTGAGCGTCGTGCCTTCATATTCGTCCCGGAACAGTCCCCGCTTGCGGAGGATCGGGACCACCTGGTCCACGAAATCGGCAAGGCCTGTGGGTAGGATCGGCGGCATGATGTTGAAGGCGTCCGCGGCGCCCTTCTCGAACCATTCCTGCATCGCGTCGGCGATCTGCTCCGGCGTGCCGACCACCGTCCGGTGTCCGCGGGCGGTCGCGACCGCCAGATAGAACTGGCGCAGCGTCAGGTTGTTGCGCGAAACCAGATCGGAGACCAGCTTCAGGCGGCTCTTGTTGAGTTCGGTGTCCTGCGGCAGGGGCGGAGCCGGATCGTCCAGCGAATAGCCGGAAAGGTCGACGCCCTTGTAGTGGCGTGCAAGGATGTTCCAGGCGATGGAAGGATGAACCAGCGACTGGAGATAGTCGTAATTCGCCTGGGTTTCCGCTTCGGTCCCCCCGAGGACCGCGAAGATGCCGGGGCTGATCAGCAGCTCGTCCGGCCTGCGTCCGTAGCGGGCGAGCCGCCCCTTGACGTCTGAATAGAATTCCTGCGCATCCTCGAGCGTCTGGTTGGCGGTGAAGATCATCTCCGCCGTGCGGGCGGCCAGTTCCCGCCCGGGCTCCGAAGCGCCGGCCTGCACGATGACAGGATAGCCCTGGACGGGACGGCCGACATTGAGCGGGCCGGTGACCGAGAAGAACTGGCCCTTGTGATCGACGAGATGCACCTTGTCGGGATCGAGATAGATACCGCTTTCCTTGTCTCGGATGAAGGCGTCGTCCTCGTAGGAATCCCACAGGCCCTTGACGAGATCGACGAATTCCTCGGCCCGCGCGTAGCGGTCGGCATGGGCGGGATGGCCGGGGATCGAAAAATTCTTCGAAACGTCGGCGCCGGTGGTGACGACGTTCCAGGCCGCGCGCCCCTTCGAGATATAGTCGAGGGAGGCGAATTTGCGGGCCAGAAGATAGGGATCCTCGTAGGTGGTAGATGCCGTGGCGACGAAACCGATGCGGCTCGTGGCCTGCGACAGCGCCGCCCAGAGCGTCACCGGTTCGAAATGTGCTCCCTGGGCGGTACGGCGGAGCACTTCGGGGTCCTTGGCCCGTTCCCAGCCGGCCGGACTGTCGGCCACGAAGACCAGATCGAACTTGCCCCGTTCAGCGGTCTGCGCAAGCTCCCGGTAGTGGTCGATGTTCAGGCCGGCGTCGGCCTGTGAGTCCGGATGGCGCCAGGCGGCGACATGATGGCCCGTTGCCATGATGAACGCACCGAGCCGCATCTGTCTCTTTTGTTTGCTCATTTGGCTTGCCTCCGGTTGTTTTCTACGCTGCCTTGCTGCCCGAGACGTCGACTCCGAGCCGGCTCAGGAGATGACTGCGGATCTGCGCGAACCGCGGATCGCTATGGTCGCGCGGCGCCGGCAGGTCGATCCTGAGATCCTCGATGAAACGGCCCTCGTCGAGCACCAGTATCCGGTCGGCGAGGGAGATCGCCTCGTCGACATCGTGGGTGACGAGCAGCACGGCGGGACGGTGCCTTGCGCACAACTCCCGCAGGAGGTCGTGCATCTTCAGCCGGGTCAGCGCGTCCAGCGCGCCGAACGGCTCGTCCGCGAGGAGCAGGGCCGGATCGCGAACGAGGGAGCGGGCCAGAGCGACCCTCTGCTGCTCTCCGCCCGAAAGCTGGTTCGGCCAGGCGTTTTCGCGCCCCTGAAGGCCGACTTCCGCAAGGGCCTTCCGTCCCGCCTCCTGGCCGGACGTGCCGGGCAGTCCGAGCGTGACGTTCTGGATGACGCTGCGCCACGGCAACAGGCGGGCGTCCTGAAATACTACCGAAAGGTTCTCCGGCACGTCGAGCGTGCCGGTTCCCTCGACTTCGTGGTCGAGACCGGCCAGGGCCCGCAGGAAAGTGCTTTTGCCCGAACCGCTCTTGCCGAGCAGGGCAACGAACTCGCCCCTTTCGATATCGAGATCCACGCCGTCCAGGATCGTCTTCGCCGCAAACCTCCTGACGAGGTTTTCGACATGGACGGCTTTGGTTGCAGGCTTCAGCTGGCCAGAGTGCGACGCCATGAGAGAACCCTCCGTTCGAGCAGCCGGACGAGACCGTCCGAGACGAGGCCGAGCAGCACATAGACCACCAGGCCGACGAGAATGACGTCGGTCTGCCCGTAGGTGCGGGCGAGATCGATCATGTAGCCGAGCCCGCTGGTGGCGTTGATCTGCTCGACGACGACGAGAGAGACCCAGCAGAGGGTCACGGCAAACCGCAATCCCAGGAGGAAGCCGGGCAACGCACCGGGCAGGACCACCTGGAGGATGAAGTCCTTCTGGCTCATGCGCAGCGTCTCCGCCAGTTCGACATAACGGCTGTCGATGCTGCGAAGCGCATTGTGGGTGTGGATGTAGACCGGCACGATCACGGCAAGCACGATGGTCGTGACCTTCATGCTTTCGCCAATGCCGAACCACAGGATCAGAAGCGGGATCAGGGCCAGCGTCGGAATGGCGCGCTTGATCTGGACGGGGCCGTCGATCAGCGCTTCTCCGATGCGGGAGAGACCGGCGATGACGGCGAGGATCGTGCCGACCGCCAGCCCGATGCCGAGGCCGAGCAGGGCGCGCGTCGCCGAGGTGACGAAATTGTCCTGCAGGCGGCCCTGCTCGATGAGCCTTCCGAAGGCCTCGATGACCGTCCACGGCGCAGACAGGATGCGCGGGTCGATCCATCCGAGAGCCGAGCCGGCCACCCAGATCAGCACGAGCAGCGCCGGTCCGATCTGCAGGCCGAAAGGTATCGCGGGTCCGGGACCCAGTTTGCGGCGGGCGCGCGGGCCGGCCGGTTTTGTTGCGGTTGAACCGGCATATGCAATGTCGCGGTGGGGCGTCCGGATCGACTTTCCCCCATCCACATCCCAGGTGGTCGCCATGCTTCAGATCTCCTCTTGGACTGGATGCCGACGATTACTGGCTCTTGGCCAGAGCCGCGGCGCCGAGCTTTTCGAAGCGGTTGTCGAAGATCGTTTCCACGTCGTAAGGCTCGTAGCCGAGCTCTTCCGCCAGCAGGTCGATGGTCTCCTGGTGGCGCTTCTTCACGTCGCTCCAACTGTCGGGTACGACCTGTTCGCCGGTCAGCTTGACGAGATATTCCCCGTCCTCGCGGCTGAGGCCCTGCTGGCCGACGTAATATTCCCTGATCCAGGTCTCCGGGTTCTGGTTGACCCATTCGGTTGCCCGTGCCCACAGACCCACATATTCGGCGAGGGCCGCCGCCTTGGCGGGATCGTCCAGCACCCATTGCGGCGCGTAGAGATGGCCCGGATCGTCACGCAGGCCATGCTCGACGAGCGTTGCGCCGTCAGGACCGTACTGGGCGATATAGCGGCGTATGTTCACACCGCCGAGCGGAGCGATGTCGACCTGCTTGCTCGCCAGCGCCTTCGGATAGACGTCGCCGGTGCTCGGCAGTTCGACAAGCGTGACGTCGCTCTTCTTCAGGCCCGCGGCATGGATGGCGCGCAGCACGAGAGTGCCCTGCGCCTGGCCGGGGCTGAACGCGATGCGCTTGCCGCGGAAATCCGCCAGCGTCTTGACATCGGCGCCCGGCGCGATGCCGAACCGGTAGATCGGGTTTGCGATCGGATCGCGGCGTTCGCGATAGGCGATGTTGCGGACCGGCAGGTTGTTCCAGTTGGCGAAGATCGACGGGATCTCGGCCACCGATCCGACGTCCAGCGCCCTGGCGCGAAAAGCTTCGGAAGTCTGAGGTCCGCCGCTGATATTGGCCCATTTCACCTCGAAAGTGAGTTCCTTGACGAGGCCGGACAGTTCCAGCGCTTTTTGCGTCGTCGGATCGCCGATCGTCAGAACCGTCCCCGGCGGCACCTTGGGGAGCAGGGGCGCATTCGCCTGGGCAGTCGCCGCGCTGTGGATCGCGCCGAGGGTAAGCAGACCGAACAGGGCGGTCTTCAATGTCTTTGCCAATGTCATCGTTGATCTTTCCCGTTATAGGTTGCAGGGAGCGATGCACGGCAGGGTGGGATATTTTCTATAAAATAAATAGACTATCTATTCCCTTCGTCGAGCTATTGGGAGAAAGTAATTCTACATGTTGGCGCGCTGAATGGTTTGCCCAATCGGGCTTTCGGTTTTAAGACATGCAGGCGAAGTCCGGGAGATCACATGCGCGCAGTTCTGGGTGAGGTCGAGAAGCGTCGATCCGAAGCACGGCTTGGCGGTGGTGAGAGGCGGATCGAGGCACAGCATGCCAAGGGGAAGCTGACGGCGCGCGAGCGCATCGAGGTGCTGCTGGACGAGGGCTCCTTCGAGGAGTTCGACATGTACGTCACCCACCGCGCGGTGGATTTCGGCATG